>JBFFCR010000196.1:0-7326 GCA_041559855.1 Anaerolineae bacterium
CAGCAACTCAAGGCAGTCGAGGGCTTGGAAATTCTGACCTATCCGGGCGAGATGGGTGAGGATGCTGCTCGGGCCTGCTCTTTTGAGCCGCAGGTCATCGGATCCATCACAGCGGGCAAGACCACGGCCGAGGACACCCGCGACGCGGCGTCCGAGATGCAGAGACGGGGCGTCGATCTATTGCTCTTTGCGGGTGGCGACGGCACGGCTCGTGACGTCTATAGCGCCGTGGGGACGGGCCTGCCGGTGTTGGGCATCCCCGCTGGGGTCAAGATCCACTCGGCGGTCTATGCGACCCATCCGCGGAGCGCCGGTCAGCTGGCCGCGCTGTACCTCCAGGGCCAGGTTGCTGGTCTGCGCGAGTTGGAGGTGATGGACATTGACGAGGAAGCGTTCCGTCAGAATGCCCTCTCGGCCAAGTTGCACGGTTATCTCAAGGTGCCGTTCCGCTCTAGCTTGGTCCAGAGCCAAAAGATGCCCAGCACAGGGGATGCGCAGGCCGTCGCCGCTATTGCCGAGGACGTCGTCAGCAAGATGGAGGATGGCGTCCTGTACATTATCGGACCGGGGACCACCACGCGGGCTGTTGTGGAGGAATTGGGGCTGGACAAGACCTTGTTGGGGGTGGATGTTGTCCTGAACCGGGAACTGATTGCCAGCGACGCCAGCGAGGCGCAGTTGCTGGCGTTGTTGGAGGAACATGGCACAAACAAGGCCCGGATCGTGGTTACGCCCATCGGCGGGCAGGGCTACCTTTTTGGCCGTGGCAACCAGCAGATCAGCCCGCAAGTTATCGAGAGGGTCGGGCGCGCGGGGATCATCGCCGTCAGCACCCCCGAAAAGCTCTATGCCCTGGGTAGCCAGCCGCTGCTGGTTGACACCGGAAGCCGGACCGTGGACGAGATGCTGAGCGGTTACATGACAGTGGTAACGGGGTACAACGAACGGGCCGTGCGCAAGGTGGCATGCTGAAGGATGTGACGAGGGGTTGCCAGATGAAGCTGGAAGGAAGGGTGGCGCTGATCACCGGAGGCGCGTCAGGCATCGGGCGGGCAACCGCTCTGCTCTTTGCGCGGGAGGGCGCTGCCGTCGCCGTTGTGGATCTGGATGGAACAGGGGCCCTGGCGGTAGCGCAAGAGATTGAAAACAGGGGCGGGCAGGCCATCGCGGTGCGCTGCGATGTGAGCCAGGCCGCTGACTGCCGGCGCGCCGTTGAAGAGGCAGTGTCGGCTTTCGGCAGGCTGGACATTCTGTTCAACAACGCAGGCATCATCCGGCGGGCAAACGTGCTGGAGATCAGCGAGGAAGAATGGGATCGGGCGATGGCCGTCAATGTGAAATCGATCTACCTGATGTCCAAGTACGCTATCCCATTCATGGCCGGGGCCGGAGGCGGTGCGATCGTCAACACCGGGTCGGGCTGGGGGCTGGTAGGCGGGCGAAATGCGGTGTCCTATTGCGCTTCCAAGGGCGCAGTGGTCAACATGACGCGGGCTATGGCCCTGGACCATGCCGCGCAGAATATTCGTGTCAACTGCATCTGCCCCGGTGACACGGACACCGGCATGCTGCGCAGCGAGGCGCGACAACTCGGCGCCACCGCGGAAGCCTTCCTGGTCGAAGCGGCCGACCGTCCCCTGGGACGGATCGGGAAACCGGAGGACATTGCACAGGCAGTGTTCTATCTTGCCAGCGATGCTTCGTCGTTCGTGACCGGCACGACGCTGGTCGTGGATGGCGGCGGCCTGGCGGGCTAGCACCTGGGCACCCGGCGAGAAGGTACACATTGTCCGCTGTGTTTGGGGCAGAAGGATGGGAATGGAGATGCAAAGGCCGGAATTGACGCTGTCGGAGATGGCCGCAGAGGATCTGCCCTTCCTGGTTGAGCTGTGGCACACTCCCGACGTGATGCGCTATGCCGACGAGTTTCCCCGGATGAGGGGCTGGTCCAAGGATGACGACCCAGACAGGGCGTGGAGGCTGTACCAGGCACGCCGGTCTGAGCTTGGCAGCGAGTACACACAATTGATCCTGTGGCTTGGCGGGTCGCGGATCGGCGAGTCCTTCGTAGCACCGCTGCCCGAGGGCTATACCTTCGGCCGCTGGGAAAGGCCCACTGGCGTGCGCACCGTGATGGGTGATATCAAGTTGCTGCCCCGGCACTGGGGGCGCGGATGGGGCACGGAAGGGATGAGGCGAGTAGTACAGTGGGTGTTCGAGAACACAGCTTGCGCACTCTTTGTCGTGCCGCCGAACCGGCGCAATCCAGCCGCGGAGCGGGTCTACGAAAAGGCCGGGTTCGTACGTTTCACGGGGATGAGATCGTGGCACAATCACCGCATCATGGAACTGACGCGGGAGGGATTCGAGAGGGGCGGCGCTTCAGCCGAGAGCGACTAAGTGAGAGGCCGTGTTGGGCTGAACGCCGAGGCAGGAGAAGGACATGCGCGGTCTGGCGAACAAGCGAGTACTAATCACCGGTGCTGCGGGTGGCATCGGCACGGCGACGGCGGAGCGCTTTCTGGAGGAGCGCGCGCGCGTCGTGGCGCTGGATCGGGATCCCGCGGCGCTGTGGCGCCTGGGATTTGCGTTGCCGGCACTGAGCGGGAGCATCCGGGCTGACGTCTCGGACCCGGAGGACATCACACGAGCGTTTAAAGAGTTGGACGATCTGCTGGGCGGGCTCGATGTTTTGATCAACAACGCCGGGATCAGCATACGCCACAGCTTTCTGGACATCACGGCACGGGATTGGCAGGACGTCATCGACGTGAACCTCAGCGGCGTGTTCTTTGCGGCGCAGCAGGCTGCACGCCGGATGCTGGAGGCTGGCGGCGGCGTCATCGTCAACATGGGTTCCACCAACGGCCTGATGGGATACCCCTACTATGCCGACTACAATGCATCGAAGGCTGGAGTGATCGAGCTCACGCGAACGATGGCGCTGGAACTTGGGCCCAGCGTGCGGGTGAATGCCGTCTGCCCCGGCTTTATCCTCACGCCGATGCAGGCGGCCGAATACACGGACGAGATGCAGGCGGCCTTTGCCGCCAAGTTGCCGCTGAACCGGTTGGGACGGCCGGAGGATGTGGCCGCCCTCTTTGCCTTTCTTGCTTCCGACGACGCAGCCTTTATCACAGGCCAGTGTTTCGTCATCGACGGCGGCGAGCTTGCCGGGGGCCTTGCCAGCCAACCGTAGGGATTGCCCTCTGGCGTGGGAGAGCGAACACAGGAGCTGCCTTGGACCCAATAGCTGCTATTCTGATCGCATTTGGGCTCGTGAACCTGCTGGGCTGGGGTGCGTTCGGCGCGACCTCGCTGCGTGAGGGAGAGGATCGGGCGGCTGGCATTGCCTTTGGCCT
Organism: Anaerolineae bacterium; assembly: GCA_041559855.1. Lineage (GTDB taxonomy): Bacteria > Chloroflexota > Anaerolineae > JAAYZQ01 > JAAYZQ01 > JBFFCR01. The sequence continues at coordinate 3,363 of JBFFCR010000196.1, forward strand.
GTCAGTGGTCATGGCGCTTCCCTTCTTCCTGGTCACGTTGCTCGATGCCCCCTTCCGCTGGGCACTATTGGGCATCGTGGCTATCGCGGGTCTCGCAGGCGCGATCTTGCTTCTGCTACCCATCGGCCGCGTCGAACGGGCTGGCGAAGAGCCTACAGAGCGTATTGACGAGCGCGACATCATGTTCGCCCGGGCGCGCTTGGTGTCGGGGACGCCTGACTACGAGGCATACTATACCCTTCGACCGGACAGAAGGGTGGGCGATGACAGGACACGCTCCCTGCCCGGCCTCCTCTCACCCGACGGCAGCGAGGCCAACCCCCCAGTCTATTTGGCAACGCGGGCGACCTTTGGATTTATCGACGTGCTGCGCGACGCTGTGGATGGGCCCGTGTCTTCAGAGAGAACGACAGTGCATGCCGGGCCATGGACCCGTAATCTCAAGGATCTGGCGCGCTTCTGGGGCGCGCGCGACGTGGGCGTCACAGAACTAAAGCCGTATCACGTGTACTCCCATATCGGGCGCGGAAGGGGCGCCTATGGCGCTCCGGTAGATCTTGACCACCGCTACGCCATCGCCTTTACGGTGGAGATGGACCTGCAGCTGGTTGGCACGGCTCCCGCCGCCCCGACGCTGCTAGAGTCGGCGCGCCAGTATGCCAATGCCTCCAGGATTGCCGTGCAGCTGGGAAACCTCATCCGCCTGATGGGCTTTCCGGCCCGAGCCCACATCGATGGCAACTACCGGGTCATCGCGCCGCTGGTGGCCCGCGACGCTGGCCTGGGAGAGATTGGGCGCATGGGCTTGCTGATGACGCCAAGCCTCGGGCCGCGCGTCCGCCTGGGTGTGGTCACCACCGACCTACCTCTGCTTCCGGATCGCCCGGGGTATTCCGCCTCGGTCCTTGACTATTGCCGGATATGCCTCAAGTGCGCCCATACTTGCCCGGTGCGGGCTATCCCTGCGGGAGATCGGGAAGAGGTCGATGGCGTGTTCCGTTGGCGTATCAACCAGGAGCTCTGCTTCCGCTACTGGTGCGCGATCGGCACTGACTGCGCGCGTTGCCTCGCTGTCTGTCCCTATTCCCACCCGGATGCGGCGATGCACAACTTGACCCGGTGGGCGGTGCGGCGTTCAGGCGCGGCGCGGCGCGCAGTGAACTGGCTGGATCGCGCCTTCTACGGTGCTACACCTGCGCCAAAGCCTGCACCCTCCTGGCTGCCGCCGCGACCGGCGCGAAGCGAGCGCGGCAGGGCTGACAGGGCTGGGCATGCAGTCGAATCCTACAGCGAACAAGGAGAAAACGATGGCACTAACTGATGCTGCGGTCTCTGCACTCCGCATAGAGTTCCCCGCACTTCAACAGGGAGTCGGAGGCCGCCCGCTGGTATTCATGGACGGGCCTGGCGGGACTCAGGTCCATGGCTCGGTGATCGACGCGATGGGACGCTACTTCACTGAGGCAAACAGCAATGCTGGGGGCTTGTTCCTATACAGCCAGCGCACCGGCGAAACAGAGGCATCTGCCCGAAGCGCCCTGGCCGATTTCCTGAATGCCTCCCGTCCCGAGGAGATTGTCTTTGGACCGAACATGACGAGTTTGACGTTCAATCTCAGCCGGGCCATCGGGCGAACCCTATCACCCGGTGACGAGATCGTCGTCACGCGCCTCGACCACGATGCCAACATCGCTCCCTGGCGGGCGCTGGAGGAGAGAGGCGTCGTCATCCGTCACGCCGACTTTGATCCCATCGATTGCACACTGGATATGGGAAGCCTGGAAAGGGCCATCACGGGGCGCACGAAACTGGTGGCTATGGGTTACGCATCGAATGCCGTGGGGACGATCAACGATGTGGCTCAGGCCGCCTCGCTCGCACACGCAGCCGGGGCATGGCTCTATGTGGATGCAGTTCACTATGCCCCCCACGGTCCCATCGATGTGCAGGCACTGGATTGCGACTTTCTCGTTTGCTCGGTGTACAAGTTCTTTGGGCCGCACGTGGGCGCGCTGTACGGGCGCTTTGACCTGCTAGAGTCGCTGCCGGCCTACAAAGTGCGACCAGCGCACGACGAGCCCCCGCACAAGTTCGAGACCGGCACGCTGAGCTTCGAAGCCATGGCAGGGGCAACGGCTGCTGTCGATTACCTTGCCTCAGTCGGTCGCCGCTACGGCGCGGAACTGGCGGACCGCCATTCGGGTTTCAAAGGGCGCCGCCTCGATCTCAAGACCGGTATGGACGCCATCCGTGCCTACGAGACTGGTCTATGCCGCAGGCTGCTGACCGGGATGCAAGAGATCCCTGGCATGCGCATCTATGGCATCACCGATCCGATGCGCCTGGACCAACGGGTGCCCACCCTCTCCTGCACCCTGGAGGGGAGTTCCCCGCAAGAGATCGCACGGCGATTGAACGAAGCCAACATCTTCACATGGGACGGCAACTTTTACGCCCTGGCCATCACCGAGCGCCTGGGGCTTGAGGATAGTGGCGGCCTGCTGCGTGTGGGCCTCGTCCACTATAACACTTCCGAGGAAGTAGACTTGCTTCTGGGCGTGCTGGCAGACATGCCGCGTTGAGCAGGCGCGGGCACTCGCGCTAGGGGATGGGGTTGACTATGGCAGACACTTTGAACGAGCATCCTAGGATCATCAAAGTTCTTGCCGTGCCTGTCGTGGGCGCCGGCTACTACGAAGACCTCGCTGCCTTGCAGGCGGAGTATGTCGCCCTACCGCAACGTTTCACAGCCCCGGCAAAGACACCCGGCTTTCGCGCCGTGCGTGAGGTGGCTGAGGGCGTGTCGGTGGGCGTTGTACTGGACACAGGCCAGGTTGCGTGGGGTGACTGTGTGGCGGTCTCCTACTGCGGCGTAGCCGGGCGCGATCCCATCTTCCGCGCGGAGGAGGGGCTGGCGACGATCCAGAATGCCGTCGCGCCCCATCTCGAGGGCCGGGAGCTGGCAGGGTTCCGGCAGCTTGGCGCGGAGATAGACGCGCTCAGCGAGGCGGTGGAGGTGATCAGGCCGGTGTCTGCCTCCGAGCAGGCTCGAGGTGAAGGGGTATCGCGCCGCGCCCTGCTTACGGCCCCGGCCCGGGCGCTTCAAGCTGCCCGGGGAGACGCGGGACCAACCGAGCGTGTGACCGTCAATCGCCCTTTGCACACCGCCATCCGCTACGGCGTGAGCCAGGCGCTCCTCGGGGCTGTGGCTGTGGCCCGCAATCGTACCATGGCCGAGGTGATCGCTGAGGAGTGGCGCTTGCCCCTGCCGGCTGATGCGGTACCTATCCACGCCCAGTCGGGTAGCGAGCGTTACTACAACGCCGAGAAAATGATCGCCCGCCGCGTGGCATCCCTGCCCCATGCCCTGGTGGACGAGATCCAGGGGCAGATCGGCAAAGAGGGTGCCGAGATGACGCGCTACCTCCACTGGCTCAGCCAGCGAATAGGCGCGCTGGGCGGCGATGACTACCAGCCGGCGATCCACCTGGACCTGCACGGCGCGCTGGGCAGGCTCTATGGCGACAACCCGGGCCTGATTGCGGCTCAGCTCCAGGCCTGGGAGCAGGCAGCCCGACCGTATCGCCTGCGCATCGAGAGCCCGATTCTCCGTGAGAGCCGGATGGCCCAGATCAAGGCCATGAAGACCCTCCGTAGTGCCACCAGTCTGCGGCAGTTGATGGTGGAACTGGTCGCCGATGAGTGGGCCAATAGCCTTGACGATATCCTTGCCTTTATTGCCGCAGATGCCGCAAGTATGATTCATATCAAGGTGCCCGATCTAGGCAGCCTCAACAACACGATCCAGGCCGTGCTGGCCTGCAAAGCGCGCGGTGTGGGCGCTCTGCTGGGAGGCAGTTACACAGAGACCGATCTTTCGGCGCGCGTTTCGGTGCACGTGGCCCTGGCAACGCAGCCCGATCTGCTCATGGCCAAGCCGGGCGTGGGCACCGACGAGGCTATC
>JBFFCR010000197.1:0-7308 GCA_041559855.1 Anaerolineae bacterium
GCATCTGACCTTGAATACGCCGAACCTGGAAAACCTGCAAGCTACAGGCATTCGAATTCCCAAGAGACCTCGAATGCACGCCGTGTCGCCACCCTGGCAGGCATGCGGGAGCGATGATCCTCTCAGTCCAGGATAGGGCCTAGCTATCTCCGAGCCCACATCCTGTCGAGATGATCCGCTGCCACCAGTGATACCTGGCGGATGACGGACACCTGTGAGCGCCACAGAAATGGCAGCCACTGTTTATCGGCGACATGCGTGCGAAGCACTAATAGGCTTGCGCCCACCCTGGGGACGTCATGGTATCCCAAAATCAGGGTTTACGCCTCCTACGGCTCACCAAGATTGGGACAAGAAGGAGAAAGAACCCACCAAAGAGAAGTATCCACTGGATTGAATCCATGGCTTGGCTCCTTTCAGATTCGAGCACCTCTGTAACAAGACTGCCTATTCGGCATTCGCGCCACGCGCGGGGTCCGATCGTGCAAGTTGCTATGCGGTAACCTCGATCACTCAATTGAATGAGGCTAATTGGAGCATTACTATTCCCGCTCCCAGTGTCATTGAGAATATGGCCACAGGCCAGGTAACTGATACCGGCTCGGTTCTGGAGATGCGGTTGAGAATCGGGTATAGTGGACCGTACAGCATTACAACGATGGAGGCGAGCAGCAAAGCGAATACCAACGGGACGGTGTTCTCCAAGGCCAGGTCGGGTGAGAGGAAGCTAGAAACCAGCCAACGCAAGAACATGAACGAAACCATACCGCCCGCCACCACGCCAAACTTCCGGCCGAACGGGTCGTTCGGCGAAATGCCCACCAGGGGTAACAGCCCCGATAGCAGGGCGACACCCGATGCCAAAAGCAGAATGCCAGCGCTGAGGAGGATAGCAGCGGGCACGCCCCACTCGACGATCAGTTGCGCATCACCGCCCGGGGTGAGCATCCCCAGAGAAAAGGTTACGCCCTCCTGGATCAGGGCGACTGGCCCCCACAGAACGAGGGGCAGGAGCGCCGGCCTGCGCCAGCGCCAAAGCGACAGCGAGACGATCAGCCCCACCAGAAGATTGAAAAGCGGGCCTGCGAGCGACGTGATGCCCCAGATCTCCTGCGGGGCCGAAGAGCCGTGGAGGATCCGGGAGCCGCCAAAAGGATCCAGCTTGATCCCCACTTCGACGCCATAGGCCCGGTGCGCGAGAAAGTGCCCCACCTCATGCACTGCCTCACCCAGACAGAAGACGAAGGCGAAGGATCCAAGGAGGAGCAGCACGGGCAAGAGCAACGGCTTGCCTTCAGACACCATCGTGGCGCCAATCTCCCGCCCTTGCGCGCCGGCCCGCCGCGCCTGCCCGGCGTCTTCCTGCCGGAGGCGTGCCATCTCGGCCGGGTTTTCCAGGGCAAACCTCAGGTTGATCCTGCACGCAACACAGTTCATGGCATCCGCACGAACCCTGTCACCACATCTAGGACACGTTGTCGTCTTCATCTTTCAGGCACCCCCGTTTTCCCGGACTGTCCGACAGCAAGATTGAAACCAGGATTCTAGGCGATCAGCCGTGAGCGCTGGAACCGGGCTGCGGCCGCCAGTAGCACGGCCGCGTCGAGCACCAGCAGCACAGCCAGCACGATGAGCAACAGGTGCGGGCCGTTCACCCTGTCGATGAACTGCTCCGTCTGCTCGCGGAACAGAAGTGGCACGAGCTGGAGCAGCACCGGCGGGAGGATGATGCCAAAGGTGAGGATCTGGGCTGCCTCCTGCGCTGTTGCCACCCTGAGCGAGACAAAGACGCCGGCACCGGCAGTGAGCAAGGCCATGAGGAAGCTCAGGGCCAGGCTGCCCAAGGCGATAGGCGGACTGAAGAACAGAATCTCACCCTGCCAGTGGGCCACGTTGACCACGCCGAGGCTGCACAGGTTGGCCAGCAGCGCCGCGCCTACACCGACGGTCACAGGCACCGCCAGTTTGCCCAACAGGATCGCCGCGTCGGGCAGGCGGCTGGCCAACAACGTCTCCAGGGTGTGGCGCTCGCGCTCCCCGGCGATCGATTCGGGCACCATGACAGCGACCAGGATCACCGCTGTGATGGTGGACACCACCAGCGGCGGGAGCTGGACCAGCCACTCTGGACCCCAGGTGATGGGAAAGATGGTGCCCAGCAGCAAGGGGCTGAACAGCATCATCAGAAACCGCAGCTGGCTGCCCCGCACACGGAATTGGCTCTTGCGCTCTTTCCAAACGACGCTCCGGATGTCGTCAAACATATTGCTCCTCCTCCATCAGTGTCAGGAACACGTCCTCCAGGCTGGCCTTGCCCCGGCGGACCTCCTCAACCTCCGCACCAGCGCCCACCAACAGGCTGATCAGTGGCGCGATCTCCATATCCTGGCCCAGGTCGACCACCAGCCGGCGGTTGTTCACCTCGACGGCGTCCACCTCCGACCGCGCCCGCAGCAGGGTCAGGGCATCCTCGCTGAAGCCACGCCCCACGATCTCGACATGAGGCCCGCCGGCCCGAGCCCGCAATTCATCGGGATGGCCCACCGCCACCAACTTGCCCTGGCGGATGACGGCCACCCGGCTGCAAAGCCTCTCCGCCTCGGCCATGTTGTGGGTTGTCAAAAAGACCGCCACCCCCTCGCGAGCGGCTAGCGCAGCGAGGTCGTCCCGCACCGCCGCCGTCGAGGGCACGTCCAGGCCCGCCGTCGGTTCGTCAAGGAGCACCAGTGGTGGCCGGTGCAGCAGCGCGCGGGCCAGGGCCAGCTTCTGCTTCATGCCTTGGCTCCAGGTCCCGGCCCGGTCGCCTCGACGCTCCCACAGTCCGATCCCGGTCAGCAACTCCTTGATCCGCGCCTGGCGTTCGGGCTGTGGCAGCCGCCAGGCTCGGGCGTAGAACTCCAGGTTATCCTCGGCGCTCAACTGCTCATAGATGCCCGTGTGTTCCAGCAGCGCCCCCGTCCGAGTACGGACCTCATCCGCCTGTGCCCGCGTATCAAAGCCCAGTACTTGAGCCTGGCCGGCCGTCGGCTCCAGCAGGCCCAGCAGTAGGCGGATCGTCGTCGTCTTGCCTGCGCCGTTGGACCCCAGGAAGCCAAAGATCGTACCCGCTGGCACCTCCAGCGTGAGACCGTCCACCGCTCTCATCGGGCTCCCCTCGGCCTCAAAGTCGCGCGTAAGGTTCTCCATCCTGATGCTTATCTCGTTCATTCTTCTTCCTCCTTGAAGCGTTGCACAGTCAACAAGGGCAAACCCAGGTCGCGGATCTTGTGCAATACGCCGTGCAACGCAGCCTGATCGGCCACAGAGCCGATCAGCAGTGTCTCATCGCCGTCCGCAGGCGTGATAGAAAAGCCGTCGAACCAGTCGGACCACTTCAGGTCCAGGTTCCCCTTCACCCGGATCTCATACACTCCTCGCCCACTGAATCGCCGTACGTCGCTCATAGTGTGCACCTCTCATGGTACAAGTCTTGGCAGCGACAGACCAATCCTGGCGCCTCGACTCTGCCCCGAGTATATCGCATAGGTGGGTGAGCCGTCATCCCCACTCCTGGTGATCAGGGGTGGTGATCTGGGGAATAGAAGAGCCCTCACCAAAGTGGCGAGGGCTAAAGGGTTGGCCCGGCAAGCCAGTCGCTGTCTTTCGCCTCAATCCAGCAGGCCTAGCTCCCTGGCTCGCTCGACAGCCTCCATTCGGCTGTGTACATCCATCTTGCCGTAGACGCTCTTGACGTGAGATCGCACCGTATTCACCGACACCACAAGTTCCTCTGCCATCTCGGCGTGCGAGAGATGGGTTGTCAGCAGCCGCAGCACCTCAGTCTCGCGAGGGCTCAGCGGTTCGACCAGGGGTGGCCGAGTCCCCTCGGAGATGGCCGGTGGCGTTGCAGCTACCGTTGCCTCCTCTTCCAGTGCGGCCAGCAGCCTGCGTGCATAGTCCACGCTTATCCCCTGGACAACGGCCCGGCGCAACAGCTGGCCCATCTGAGGACCCTCATCGATGAAGGTGCGCACATATCCCTCCGACTCGGCGGAGGTCAGAGCGCGATCCAGTGCGGCCAGGGCTTGGCCATCCTTGCCTCGGGCGTGAAAGGCCAGTGCCTGTAGAACCAACATCTCGATCGTATGGCTCATCGCTCCTGCTGCTTCTGTCATCTCTACGAGGCGGGCAAGCAACCTTGAGGCTTCATCTGTCCTTCCTTGGGCGATGAGAACCCGGGCCAGGACACTGTACCGCTCCACGTGCTGATAGTTCAGTTCATCGTTGGCATTCAACCCGCTGTCCTGCGCCCAATGGGACGCTGGCGCCAGATGCCCCTCAGCCAACCACAGGCGTGCCTGATGAGCTGCCATGAGGGCGCCGAACCATGGTGATAGAGAACTCGCGGCTTGCCTGGCTTTCTGGACGGCTTCGTGCGCGCCACCTGCATCTCCGATCGCTTGGAGTGCCCTGGCACGGCGCCAGTAGCCCAACGCAAACCCTTCTTGCCACCCCCAATGCTCACTCAGCTCAATGCCTTCTCTCGCGTGGCGCAACGCGTCGTCCAGGTCATTCCATTCGCATAGCACGTGGCTCATAAGGTTGTAGCCGGTCGCTACGATCGGCAACCGCCGTCCACCCCGCTTGACATGCTCACCGGCCGGCAGCAGAGCGTCCCCACAGGTAGCGACCGTCTCGTGGAGCTGCCCTCGGGCCAACTGCACTGCGGCCAGGCTGCATAGCGCTTCCACGGTTTTGTGGCTATCTGCGGCTGCCTGGGCGATGGATATGGATCTGTCCAGAGCCTGGGCCGCTGCCGCAAGGTCTCCACTCCATCGGAGCACAGAGCCCAGCAGCCCCGCAGCAAGACCGCGCACTGCCAAGTCTCCCTGCGGCAGTTCTTCGAGGGCCTCGTAGGTGAGTTCTGCGGCGCGAGACATGTCTCCCCTGAGGGTTGCGACGTAGCCTCGAATGGCAGCGATATGACCTGCTATGTGTCGCCCTTCGGCACGCCTCGCGTCGCCAAACGCATCCAGTGTGGTTTCGGCGCTCCTCAGCCGCAATTCGATAGCCTCCAATCGGCCAGAGAACACCAGCGTCCAGGCATGAGCGATGCATAGCCAGGGGCGACAGCTCATCGCTTCGTCGGGCAGGGCGTCCAACAATCCCATGAGGGTCGTCAACTCGCCGTGATCCATCGTGGCCAGCGCATTCTGCGTGGCCATACGCTCCACGCCATCAATGTCGCCAGCTATCAACGCATGGCGCACGGCCTCAGAGATCAGCCCCTGCCGTTCACACCATGTGCTAGCCCGGTGGTGCAACATGGTTATGCGTTCGTCGTGCTCTCGCACCAGCCGGCTACGCAATAGATCGGCAAAGAGGCGATGATAGCGGTACCAGCGCCGCACATCGTCCAGGGGAACGACGAACAGGTTGGCCCGCTCCAACTCCTCCAGGATGGCCTGGCTGTCTTCTCCCCTTGAACGGGTTGGCGGCTCGGTTGTGCCGAATCGCACGGCAGGCTCAGACGAACTGCTTGGCGATTCGGTTATACCGAATCGCACGGCGTCACACAGCGAGGCCGTGAGGCGCTCGAGGATGGAGGTCTGCAACAGAAACTCCCGGATGCCGGCGGGTTGGCGGTCCAGAACCTCTTCCACCAGGTAATCCAGAATGTAGCGATGGCTGCCGCTGAATGCTCTCACAAACGAAGCGGCGTCCTGACCTTGCATGGAAAGCGCGGCCAATTGCAGTCCCGCGATCCAGCCTTCCGTGCGGGCGTCAAGGGCAGCAACGTCCTCCGGGGACAGGTCCAATCCCATCGCCTCGTTGAAGAAAGTGGCCGTTTCCGCAGGGGTGAAACGCAGGTCATCTGTGCGGATCTCGACAATCTGGCCCCGTGCGCGCCACCGGGCCAGAGGCCAGGGCGGGTCCGCCCGGCTTGAGACAACCAGGTGCATCTGCGCTGGCGCATGCTCCACGAGGAAGCTGAGCTGTTCGTGGATGTGTGGATTGGTGATGACGTGCAGGTCGTCCAGAATGAGAGCGATCGGTTCGGGAACGCCTGCAATTTGATTGATCAGTTGACCTAGCAGTATCTCGTTGGGGTGGGCATGGGGCATTCGGAGCGCCTCCAGGACGATTGCACCCACGCCGTCGTGAAGGATCTGCAGGGCGGAAATGACATACATCCAGAAGCTGATCGCTTCGTTGTCCCGCTCATCCAGTGAGAGCCAAGACACAGAGGTCCCGCATCGGGCGGCGCATTCGCTCAGCAGCGTGGTCTTGCCAAAGCCGGCCGGGGCAGAGATGAGCGTTAGCCTACGATCAAGCCCTGCCTCCAAGCGCTCGATCAGGCGCGGGCGCGAGACCAGTTCGGGCCGGACGGGCGGAATATGGAGTTTCGTCTGCAGCAGCGGATGCTGTTGCATGAACCTCCTTCCTGTTGCATGACAACGGCTCCACAGCGCAAGTATAGCATGCCGCGGATGGACTGTCAATGTGAATGCGCATCAGCAGGAAGCAGAGCTCGTTTCGGAATCACCCGCACCACGTCCGACCACATCAGGATACTGGGCAGATGGCTTTCAGTGTCTCGATGCCTCGGCTTTGGGCCTGAGCCCTTTGTGCAGTGCCTATAATGGTTATTACCCGCATGCATGCTGTGGAAGGTCTGCTGTGCATCCCTGTGCGCGTTAACCGGGGAGATCCGAGGAGGCGTTCGAAGCTCGGTATGGGGAGGCGGAATGCCTCGGCCCCGCCTTCCCGTCAACCCTGTGACAGAAGCGATTCTTCGTAGCCGCCGGTCCTTGGGTGTTGGCATTGTCGTCACCTTGGGGCTTGTGAGCGGACGTAAAGTGACAAGGGCTTTACGTGCCGTCGCGCCGCCACTGAACCTGGCCTCGCTCAACCTCCTGCTTGCTTCGTGGTGGCCTTTGGAGTACAATCCGTGTGAGCAGGTCAGATCCGGGAGGGAAAGCAGGATGGAGTCGGTACGTAATCCGTTCTTCCACCGGGGTCCCATCCGTCAGCGCGACTACTTTTTCAACCGCCAGCACGAGGTTAGCCAGGCCCTGGGCCTGTTGCGCAGTCTGCAGAACGTAGCCCTGGTTGGCCAACGGCGCATCGGCAAGACATCGCTGCTCTTTCAGCTGACCGACCCGGCCATCCGCTCAGATCACGGTCTCTCGCCAGCCAAGTACCTCTTTGTTTACCTAAACGGTGAGGAGCTGACCGAACTCGACGGCGGCCAGATCCGTTCGGTTATGGCTGAGGAATTGGCCGCTGCCCTGGAAGCGGCCGGCCACCGCGGGCTAGACCTGGCCC
>JBFFCR010000198.1:0-7284 GCA_041559855.1 Anaerolineae bacterium
CACAAGACGGGGGTCGATTGGTTCAAGCCCTTCGCCGGCGGACTCCTTTTCCGGGCGCGGCACCCCGAGCGCGACGAGAACAAGCCGCGCGCCGACCGCTTTGGCAAGTACACCCACTTTGAGCAGGAAGAGAGTCCCTCGGCGCTCTATTACGTTGGGCTCGCGGAGCTGCGGCAGTACCAGGCCCGGCTCAAGGCGGCGACGGAGGATGAGGCCAAGGAGCTGGCGGCGCCGGTGGTCGAGCTGAGCCGGCTGCTGGAGGACCGCCTCGCCATCCGCGGGGTGATCCCCGCGCCAACAGGTGATGCCATATATGTGAACACCTGGCAGCGGGAAGACCTGGTCTACTACCGGGACACGCGCGTCTACTGCATCCGCCTGGATGCCGCTGCGGCCCTCGCCGAGGAGATGCGGCGCGAGGAGGCCAAAAGCGCGGAGAAGAAAGAGAGCGACGCAGGGGCCGGTGCAGAGGACGAGCCCGACGAGGAGGAGGACCTGTCGTACCTCGGCCAGATCACGCGCCTGCAGGTGCCCCGCGCCGCGTGGCTGGCTGGCGTTGCCCCCGATGGACAGCGCCTGGCAGTCATGTACCAGGAACGCGACGACAAGATGTACACGCACGCGGACGTGTGGTTGATCGACACACAGGCGGCACTCGAAGCAGCCGATCCGGCCGCTTTCCTGGGGCTGATGCACAGAATCTCGGCTGGCATCGACGAGGAACCCTTCGACATCTATTGGCGGGAGAGCGGGTTGTATACTGCCTGCCCGGAGGGCACGCGCGCGCGGTTGGTGCGCCTGGACGGCGAGGGCCAAGCCGCGTCCCTCGATCTGCAAGGCGTGTTCCCGCTGCTGTTCATGCAGTGCTTCCACGTCTCAACTGCAGGCCAGATCGCCTTCGTCGGGGCGAATGCCCGGGCCGTGCCCGAGGTCTACCTCGCAGAAGCTGAGGGTGGTGAGCGGCAGTACCGGGTGAGGCAACTGACCGGCTTTGGTCAGGCCGTGGAGGGCTGGGAGCTGGGCACGGTGGAGACGATCCGCTGGACCAGCCGCGATGGCACCGAGATCGAAGGCGTCTTGCGCAAGCCCTCGGGCTTTGATCCCGCGCAGAGCTACCCCCTGGTGTTCGTCGTGCACGGCGGACCAGCCTGGCTCTCCTCCGAGTACTTGCTGTTGGGCGAGGACCGTGGCTACTACCCGTCAGTGCAGTTTGTCAACAAGGGCGTGCTGGTTCTCAAGCCTAACTACCGGGGTTCTATTGGGCGGGGGCAGGCCTTTGCCGATCTGAACGTCAACAACCTGGGCGTCGGCGACCTGTGGGACCTGGAAAGCGCCATCGACCATCTCGCGGCGTTGGGCTGGGTGGACGCGGAGCGGGTCGGCTGCATGGGCTGGTCGCAGGGCGGCTACATCTCGGCCTTTGCCGGGCTGCACTCGGAGGCGTTCCGGGCCGTGTCGGTGGGGGCGGGCGTGTCGGACTGGTACACGTACCACGTCAGCAACGACATCCCCCAGTTCACCGTCGACTATCTGTCTGGTTCGCCCTTTCGCGATCGCGAGCTGTATGTCAAAACGGCGCCGATCAGCCAACTGGCCAAAGCGCGGACGCCGATGCTTATTCAGCACGGGTCGGAGGACCGGCGGGTGCCCCTATCCAACGCCATGGAGCTGTACCGCGGCCTGCAAGAGATGGGCGTGCCGGTGGAGCTGTTTGTCTTTCCGGGGATGGCCCACCCCATCACAAAGCCGAGGGAGAACCACGCGGTGATGCACCAGAACCTGGCCTGGTTCAGCCACTATATGTTGGGAGAGGAACTGGCGTTGGAGTGAGACTTGCCCTGCTCGGGCCCCGGTCCGCTCAGCGCATGTGGCTTGCCGCTGGCCCGCACGGTGTGGTACAATCGGGCGCATGACACGACTCTTAGCTCTCTTGTGCGCCCTATTGCCCTGCGCCTGCCGCCCGGGGTCAGCGGTGCCGGTCGAGCCCGGTCTACACACCGCCGAGCGCGTCATCGTGGTCAAAGACTCTGGGCCGGTCATTCCACAAGAGTCGGAGCAGTATGATATCTCCAGGGCTGGTGTCCGGTTTCGGCGTGCCGGCGAGACTGCCTCGACAATCAACGCCGGGGAGTGGGAGATCGAGCCTGATGCCGCTGCCCTGACGCTGCTCTTTGAGCGGCTGGGCGCGGTCGACTGCACGGCGATCCGGCAGATCCTGCCCACCGAGGTCCCTGATGGCGGCGGCTCAGCCTCCTACGAGGTGCGATACGACGACGGCAGCACGTGCGACGTATGGTACCGCGAGGGGATTACCTACACGGGTGCCGAGCCTCTTGTCGAAGCGGTGGAGGAGTTTCTTGCCACGCTGGCGCTGCCCACCGGCACCTCCGGGCCACTCGTCGCACCGTAGGCGCTGCTCTGTCTCATCTTTCGACAGATGCACATTAGCCATAGCCCCAGTTTCTTTCTGGCTTTGCAGCCCAAAGGGGACAGATGCTCGTGTTGACCTTTGCATGTGATTCTGATATAATACCGTCAATGCTGAGTATCACCGTGCCGCAGACTCTGTAGACGCAGCGAACACCTCCGGCACGTCGTCACCTGGCCGTGAAACGCGGCAAAGCCTGATCTCTTCGCTGATCAGGCAAGAGTCTGATGTCTGGCGTGAGTCAGGACTCGATCTTTGCCTGCAGTCAAGGGCTGACGGGGCGTCGATGATCCAGTTATTGGCCTTTGTCACCACACTAATCAATCTGGTGGGCCTGGCGGTGTGCCTGTGCTTGGGATTCTACGTCGTCACCCGTACGCCACGCAGTCGCACCTCATGGCTGGCAGCCCTTCTTCTCTGGTCCTTGAGCGCCTTCTACCTGCACAATACGATGGCGCTGCACGTGCCGGGCAGCGGGATGCTGCCCTGGCTCAGGCCAGCGCTCATGTTCGCCCTGCCGTTTGGGTTTCACCTGGTGCTGCTTCTGCCGCTGGGCAAGGAGCCATCGAACCTCGACTTTTTCCTGCCCCCCTTGCGACTGCACAGCGCCCTGGATCTGCGACTGGGGAATGCCACCCGGGCAGCGGTCCCGCTGGCCTACGCCCTGTCTATTGCCCTCACCATAGGCGGGGTGTTCCCGTTCCCGGTCACTGTGCCGGCTGCAGAGGTGACGGGCCCGGTCGTCTTTCTCTCCGAACAGGCTGGCGGTCCCATCTACTACGTTTCGATCGCGTATCTGCTTCTGTTCGGCGTGCTGGCATGGCTGCACCTGTGGCAGGGATGGCAGAGCGCCCCCAACCTCAGGATCAGCCGCCGCTACACGCCCTTGTTCGCCGCCGTCCTGCTGACCTGCCTGGGCGGCATCTATCTCGTGCTGGGCATCACGCTCGAGCTGCCCATACCCAGCTTCCCGGGTGACCTGGCAGTGGGTATCGCGGGGGTCATGGTCGGATACATGGTGGCCCGGCACAATGCCCGGGTGCAGGGTGTCAACGTCCAGCGGGACCTGCTCTACGTCGTCCTGGTGGTCGGTGCCTTCACGGTCTTTTACGTGGTCGTCGCGCAGATCCTCTACCTGGGCGGACACATCTTTTCCCCGCTGACCCTGATCCTGATCATTCTCGTCGCCATCAGTTCGCTGATGCTGTACGACGGCCTGCGGACCGCGGCGGACCGGCTGTTTTACCGCGAGCAGTTCCGGCAGTTGCGAGCCAACCTGCGTGCCCTGGCGCGGGAGGCCAGCATTGGCCAGGCGCTGCCCGACCGGCTGCAGGCCATCCTCACCACTTTATGCCGCCTGTACACCATCAGAAGCGGCTTTATCGCCCTGCGTGAGGGGGATGCCTTTGTGTGCCAGGCCACCGAGATGGCGGTCCCTGCCGGCGAGAGGCTCCCTGTCCCGGTTCTGACCGTTCCCGAGATCGTCGATCTGCCGCGGCCCGGTGTGGACGCTCCGCAGGGTATGGTGCTGCTTGTCCCGCTGTACGACGGCGACGATCAGATCGGGGCCCTGCTGCTGGGGGCGAAGGAGAGCGGACGGCCCTATGGCGAGGGCGAATGGATGCTGTTTGAGGACCTGGCCGACCAGCTGGTCACGGTGATCCAGTCGACGCATCTCCAGGAGGAGAACGCGCGCGTGATCAGCGAGATGGTGAGCCAGTTCCGCGAGCGGGAGCATGTTCTGCAGCGACAGATGGAGCAGATCTTGGCTGGACCCGAGGAGGGGACCGGGCCCGCCGGTGAGGAACTCGGCGATGGGCGGTTCAGCCCATTGGTTGAAGATGCGTTGCGGCGGTTGCATGACTTTTCGTACCTGGGTGAGCACACCCTGGCGCAGCTCAAGGTGGTCGGTTGGGAGTTGGAGCGCCAGGAGCACGAGTTCGTGACCCACCTCGACCGGGGCAAGGCGATGAGCGAGGTCCTGGCCCGGGCCGTGGACAAGCTGCGCCCGGATGGTCCCGAACCTGGTCGCCACAGCGTCCCTGCCCGCGAGTGGCAGCAGTATGTGATCTTGCACGACTCCTACGTCCTGGGCGAGTTGAACCGGGACATCATGAGCAGGCTCTACGTCAGCGAGGGCACCTTCAACCGCACCCGGCGTCGCGCCATCCGGGCCGTCGCCAGGGCACTGCAAGAGATGGAGAAGGAGGCGCGAAAACTGGCATAGCAAGCCCGAGAGGAGCAGATCGGCACTCCCCCTACTCCCGTGACGACTTGGCAGTTTCTGGCAGTCAGTGATCTGGTCTTGGCAGTCCCTTCGTGGTTCACTGGTCTCAGAGCCGCCGAGGGGCTGCGTGTCTGGCAGTCCGGGGCGGGAGGAGGCAAGAATGGATCCGATCTCTCTGGCTACCAGTCGTTGGGGACCGCAGTTGGTGATGGCGCTCTGCCGCATTGTTCCCCGTGGGCTGATCCGCCGTCTGGGCAGATGGTTGTCCGCCTATCTGTCGCGCCGGGGCGACCTGCCGTTCGTCCAGGCGTTGCGCGCGAATCAGTCTGTGGTACAGGGCCTGCCGGAGGGGCATCCTCAAGTGCGGCAGGCGGTGGCCCGGCTGCTCGAGAACACAATTGCCAGCTACACCGACCTCTTCCGGATGGTGCAGTGTGGGGCGCAGGAGGGGGGCGCGGTCTGCGAGATCGACCCGGAGATGAGGCAGGCGATCGAGAGTTGCCTGTCCGCCGGTCAGGGCTTGATCCTGGTGGGGGCCCACATGTGCAGTTTTGATATCCTGCTGTTGGGGTTGAGGGAGATCCTGACTGAGGTGCAGATCCTGAGCAACGCCGATCCGCAGGGTAGCTCGCAGTTCATGAACAAGCTCCGCACGGAGCAGGGCCTGCTGGTCACGCCGCTTTCGATGAGCTCGCTCCGGCAGGCGATGGAGCGACTGCGGCGGGGCGGGATCGTGGCCATCGCCGCCGACGTCCCGGTGGACAGCGGGGAGCTGTTGACCTTCTTTGGCCGCTCGTGCGAGTTGCCGGTGGGCCACACCCGGCTGGCGCTGGGCACCGGGGCCCGCGTGCTGGTAGGCGTATCGCACCGGGATGCCGGGGGAGGGTACCGCGCCGAGGTGGCGCTGGCTCCCCAGCCGGAGAGCAGCGGGGACCGCAAGCAGGACGTGGTGTGCTGGGCGCAGTCCTCGCTGCACCTGCTGGAGGGGTTCATCCGCCGCTGGCCGCAGGAATGGCTGATGCCGCTGCCCGTTTGGTCCATGTAGCGGCAGAGGCGAGGAGAAGCAGCACTTTCTGGTAGTTCGTGGTCTGGCATTGGCAGGCCGGTATTGAAAAGCTGCCAAGTGTCCCCTGGGGAGATCGATCTGATCATCACCGTGGTACGGGAGAGGAGCGATGAACATGGCAGAAGAGATCCCGCAGGCAGGCGTGGAGTGGGAGGATACGCTGGCACGCATTTCCGGGTGGGCAGTGAAGTACCACATCATCCCACCGCTCACCAGCTTGAGTTTCGCTGCCAGTAGCGCGTCTTTGTGCCTGATCATGCCGCCAGGGTTCTTGTCCTTGTTGCTTTCCTGGCCCTGGCTCTTGATGCCCTGCGCCTGCCTGATCCTGGGCTTTGGGCTGGGAATCCTCCTGCATGGGGCCCTGACGCGTATCGGAGACAAGAAGCGACCCAAAACCGACAAATGGGTCCTAGTGGGAACGTGTCTTGCCTGGGTTTTGGCCTTCTTGGTGCAGATCTATCTATATGATCTCTGGACCGTATGACAGACGGAGGTGTGGATGGTTGACATAGACGCCCCTGACCGGGCTCCACGCTACGTGGTCGCCACGGTGGGTTTCCAGCTCATCGTGATCTTGGTGGCGCTGGGGATGTTGGGGGCAGCCGTGTACGACTGGCTGCTCGCGCGTCCCGAGTTCCTGCTCTGGCGCTATGAGCTCGGTGTGCGTAATTTCCAGGGGACGAGCCTGCCGCCGGGGAGTAGCCTGGAGGGGGCTGTGCTGGTCGGGGCGGACCTGAGTGATTCCACCCTGGAGGCAGTAGACTTGGGCGGGGCCAATCTGACGGCGGCCAACTTGAGCAAGACCTCGCTGCACCTGGCAAACATGCGCGAGATCACACTGCTGCAGGCTCGCCTGAGGGATGCCGACCTGGTTCGCACCGACCTGGTTGGGGCCGATCTGCGCGGAGCTATTCTGGCCGGGGCTGACTTGAGCGGTGCAGACCTGAGCTGGGCCGACCTTCGCGATGCCAACCTGACCAGGGCCGACCTGAGCTGGGCCAACCTGAGCGGTGCCAACCTGAGCAGGGCCGACCTGAGCTGGGCCAACCTGAGCGGCGCCAGCCTGTTGGCGACAGAGCTGAGCAAGTCCCACCTCGTGGAAGGCAGTCCATTCAGGGCCAGCCTGAGGGGTGCCACCCTGATCGGGGCCGACTTGAGCAGGGCTGAGTTGAGCTTTGCAGACCTGAGCGGGGCGAACCTGGATCAGGCTGAGCTGGGACGTGCCGACCTTAGAGGGGCCAACCTGGTGGGCGCCGTGGTGTCCGATCTCCAGCTTGCGGAAGCTGCATCCCTCCGGGGCGCGACCATGCCCGATGGCACGGTGCACGAGTGAGCCTGATGCACCAGGTGGGCAAAGATGGCGGCTTTTGGCAGTGCGGTGTCTGGTGTTGGCAGGATCCTTTTCCTAATGGCAGTTGTACAGATCAGGTGCGCACGAAATGTCGGCTCGCAGGACAGGTGAGGAGGGGAGGGAACCGTGGAGGGCAAAGAGGAGATAGCCTGTAGGCGGCTGGCATCTGTGCGGTTGGGAGCGATCACCCTGAGCCTGGGCGTGGCGGCCTG
>JBFFCR010000199.1:0-7254 GCA_041559855.1 Anaerolineae bacterium
CGCCAAACCCGTTTTCGGCCAACAGGGATCGGTATTCCTCCTCGGTGTAAGCTTGCATGCTTGACGAATGGCGCGTCACATCCCCCGTCGCGGCATCGATAATATAGTAACGCTCAATGGCCACGTTGGCCTCAGCTTCCCAGCAATTTTCCTGCAGGCATAGGTGCGGCTTCTCGGAAAACAGACCACCCGGCGACGAATACCAGGAGGATAGTCCCATTCCTATCTCACGGACGGCTTCAAAGGTGTGCGGCTCAAGCAACAAGAGGCCGCCAGGCACCAGGGCCTTGTAGGCCTTCTCGAGGATCTCCCTCGCTTCGGCGGGTCGGAATACGTTGAACTCGCCAAAGATCAGCATGACCAAACCGTAGCCGCTTCCATAGTCTGCCGTACGAATGTCGTGCTCTACATATGTTACGTCAAGCCCTTCCCTACCGGCTTGCACTTGGGCGTAGGCAATCGAGGCTGGCGAAAAGTCGATGCCTACACAGCGATGCCCCAATCCAGCCAGCCGGTTGGCATACAGTCCGGGACCACAGCAGAGATCGAGAATCCGCGTGGGATTCCCCTGGAGGACCTGCTCGTGAATCCACCGCACGTGGCTCTCGACGATCTCGAACCGGCGGCTGGCAGCATCGTGCTCTTGCGCCAGGTGCTCGCGGAGCATTCGCCCGGCAAAGCCTGGTTCATCCCACGGAATCTTTTCTCCCTCAGCCCACGGCTCGGGAACGCCTTTCCGCTGAACGACATCCAACAGATTCACAACAGGCCTCTCTTCTATCTGCAATGCTGGCCCGCGTCCACGCGCGAGTCAGGCCTCCTCGGTCTCCAGCCACACCCGTAGCACCTCCGCCACGGTCCACGCCTGAGCGATGCAGCCGCGCGGGGTATGGGGTGGGTCCCCGTCAAAGATCTCGCTCAGGCTGCCCACGCCGTGGGAGGCCAACTGCCGCAGCAGAGGCTCCAGAAAGGTCCGCACCAACGCCGGATCGCCATAGGCGCGCAGATGGGCGCTGGCAAACGGCCCGATCAGCCATCCCCACACGGTCCCCTGGTGGTAGGCCGCGTCCCGCACGCGCCGTTCGCCCCCGTGATGGCCCCTGTAGTCGGGATGGCGGGGGTCCAGACTGCGCAACCCGTGGGACGTCAGCAGGTAGCGCGCGCAGGCATCCACCACGGCCCTTTGCTGCACTGCGACCAGCGGGCTGTGCGGCAGCGAAACGGCAAGAAGCTGATTGGGGCGCAGGGACGGGTCGTCACCGTCCGGACCGTCGATCACGTCGTAGCAGTGGCCGGTCTCCTCGTACCAGAAGCGGACAAAGCTGGCGCGTGCCTTCTCTGCCAGCGTCTCGTACGTCTCGTGCGGCTGTACCAGGAGCCTGGCAAACCCGACCATGATGCACAGCGCGTTGTACCACAGCGCATTGATCTCCACCGGCTTTCCGATGCGCGGTGTGATGACCCAGTCGTCCACCTTGGCGTCCATCCAGGTGAGCTGCACCCCGGCCTCGCCGGCGTAGAGCAGTCCATCGGCTGGATCTACGTGGATCTGGTAGCGGGTACCACGCAGGTGCCAGTCCACGATCTCTTGCAGCACGGGGAATAGAGCTCGCAGCAGCGCGCCGTCCCCGGTGGCCTTGTAGTAGGCTCGGATTGCCTCGAAATACCACAGTGTGGCGTCCACGGTGTTGTACTCGGGCGCCTGACCCTCATCGGGGAAGCGGTTGGGCAACATCCCTTGGGAGACAAACCGGGCAAAGGTGCGCAGGATGCGCGCTGCTAGCTCGTGACGCCCGGTAGCCAACGTAAGGCCCGGCAAGCTGATCATCGTGTCCCGGCCCCAGTCGCTGAACCAGGGATAGCCGGCAATCACCGAGCGGCCCTCTGGCTCCCCCGACAGGCTGCGGCGGACGATGAACTGGTCGGCCGCCAACACGAGCTGATCGATGGCAGGGGGCGCATCCCCAAGGTTCAGTCGTGCGCGCTCACGCAACACCTCTTCGTGGCCCTGCCGCTCGACATACGCCGCCATCCCATCCAGGCTTGCGCCGGCATCGGTGCTGGCGACCAGCGCCAACGACTCTCCAGGATGGAGGGTGGCTCGAAATACACCAGCGCACTGATTGTCGTCCAGCGGGTCCAGCCCGCGATAGTCCTCGACGCTGAGATAGTACCCCTCGACCCACTTGTGCTGCGGCGTGGCCTGGGCGCCATGGCTCAAGAGGTAGAAAGTCTCACCAGTGTCAGCCGTCACACGCAGGCCATGAGACACCTCATCGATGCCCAGGTCGCAATCGCCCGCGCGCGTGTTTGCGTGATGGTCCCGCCAATTGACGATGGCCTTGATCTCCAGGGTCAGGGGACCCCTGCCCCGGCAGTGATCGTAGCGGATGTAGGTAGTGTTGGCCCCGTGCTGCATCCAGACTCGCTTCTCAAGGAGCGAATCGGCCAGGGCAAAGGTCCACACCGGCGTGGTGCCTTCCAAATGGAAGCGCTCGAGGTGACGGTAGCCCTCGGGCTCCATTCGGCCGTCGCCCCATCGGTCGGCGAAGAGATGGTAGCAGGCGCCATCATAGGCAGCGGTTTCGTCCAGCTTGGTGAGGAGCAGGGTCCGTCCCACGGGGGGCTTTAAGGCTGCCACCAGCAAGCCGTGATAGCGGCGCGTCAGCACACCTCCGACCGTGCCGGAGGCATAGCCGCCCAGCCCATTGGTCACCAGCCACTCGTGTTCCGTGAAAAAGCGTGGATCGCTGCACAGATCGCGCCCCAGGTCGAGCAGGTGCCGGCGGGGTATCGCGCCTGCTATCCCAAACGAATGTGAGGTGTCTCGCATTGTGGCCTGCAGTCGCGACGGCGACTAGGGCGCGCCCCCACCACCCAAAAACAGGGGGATCAGCCAGGTCAGCAGGATCCAGACAACGAGCGCTATCCCGACGATGATCCAGATCCGGCGCTGCATCACCGCCGGGTCGGTCTTTTTCTTGGGCGGCTTGGGTTTGGGCAGCTCCTGGTCGCACCGCCAGCAGACGGTGCGCTCCTCCGGGTTGTACACTCCACAGTTGGGACAATCCATCTCAAACCCTCCAGTCACGCCGCACCCATGTAATCCGGCACCAAACCTGGTGTCTATCCTCCGCATCCCGGCATCGAGCTGGTATGTCGACGCGTCACTGCCCGCGGCTGGTGCTAGGCAGAACCCTGTCCCGCAACAAAGGCTCGCATCGCTTCAAAGTAAGCCGCACGGCCCACCCACAGCAGATCGTTGTGGCCCGCGCCGGGGATCAACAGCAGTCGCTTGTCGGTGGCGCCCGAACGGTCGTAGAGCTCTTGGCCCTCAGTGGCTGGGATCAGGACATCGTTCTTGCCATGAATGATCAGTGTGGGCATGCCGATGCGGGCAATCTTGATCGCGTTGCCGAATCCATCGCGTGCCTCGTCTACACCTTGCACTCGCACACCCATCCGGGCGAGCAGGGCAAAACTGTCTGCAAACCCACTCTCGACAACGAGGCCCGCCAACCGCTCCCCGGCGTACGACGCCACTTCGATTGCCGCCGCACTGCCCAAGGAACGGCCCATCACGTACAATCTGGAAGGCATCAGCCACTGATCCGCCAGAAGGTCGCTCAACCGCTCGAACACGGCAACCGCATCAGCCAGGAGGCTAGTGGAAGTTGGCATGCCAGCACTCGTGCCGTATCCCCGATAGTCGACCACCAACAGGGTGATGCCCATCTGTTTATACAGCGGGGCAAGCTCGTCATAGTCAGCGGCGATCTCGCCGTTCCCATGGAAGAAAAGGATACACGGCG
Source organism: Anaerolineae bacterium (assembly GCA_041559855.1). Taxonomy (GTDB): domain Bacteria; phylum Chloroflexota; class Anaerolineae; order JAAYZQ01; family JAAYZQ01; genus JBFFCR01. The sequence continues at coordinate 3,813 of JBFFCR010000199.1, forward strand.
CCTCCGGGCCGCCGGGGTAAAGCCGCCCACCCACATGGACGCCACCTCCGACTTGAAAGGCAACCCTGTGGGCGCTCGGCGGGAGCCGGTCCCACACCTCCTCGCGCCGGGGATGGAACAGCACCTGCAGTATCTCAGGTCGATCGAGCACAGGTTGGGTCACAGGCTCACTTCTGCAGTCCTGCGCACGATACTCAGCCTCCCCGCCAGCGCAGAATCGGCTCGCGGGCAGCGCGCACCTCATCCAGCCGCCGCAGCGGCGCGCTGTGCGGCGCCTCGTGTAGGACCTCCGGATCGGTCAATGCCTCGTCACGGATGGCGCGGAGGGCATCGGCAAAGGCATCCAACGTCTCTCTGCTCTCGGTCTCGGTCGGCTCGATCATCAGCGCCTCGGGCACGATCAGTGGGAAGTAGTTGGTCGGCGGGTGGAAGCCATAGTCGATCAGCCGCTTGGCAATGTCCAGGGCATGGACGTCGGGTGCCTCGGGGATGATGCCCTTGGCCACGAACTCGTGCATGTGAGTGCGATCGTGGGAAATGGGAAACACGTCCTCCACCCGGCTCTTGAGATAGTTGGCGTTGAGCACCGCCATTTCGCTCACCTGGCGCAGCCCTTTGGCGCCCAGCATACGGATGTAGGTGTAGGCCCGCACCAGAACCCCAAAGTTGCCATAGAAAGCCTTCACCCTGCCGATGCTTTTCTCGGGCATGGCAAGGTGGAAGCAGACGCTGTCAGCATCGCCCTCGTGCTGGTCGCAGTCACAGCTATCGCCGCAGCCGTCGTCGTCGCAATGGCACAACACCGCGATGGGACCGGGCAGGTAGGGCGCCAGCGCATCGGACACGCCCACCGCGCCCACACCCGGACCCCCGCCCCCGTGCGGGGTCGAGAAGGTCTTGTGCAGGTTATAGTGCATGACGTCAAAGCCCAACTCACCGGGCTTGGCAATGCCCAACAGCGCGTTAAAGTTGGCCCCATCACCGTACACCAGCCCTCCAGAGCTGTGGACCAGCTCGATCACTTCGATCAGATGCTCTTCGAAGAGCCCGAGGGTGTTGGGATTGGTCAGCATGAGCCCGCAGATAGTGTCCCCGCAGACGGAGCGCAGCGCCTCCAAGTCCACGTTACCCCGCTCATCCGACGGTATCTCGACTACTTCCAGCCCGGCCATGCTGGTGGTTGCCGGATTGGTGCCGTGTGCGCTGTCGGGGACGATGATGCGCGTGCGCTGCGACTCGCCCCGATCCAGGTGGTAGGCTCGCATCATCAGCACTCCGGTCAGCTCGCCGTGCGCCCCCGCGGAAGGTTGGAGGGTGACTGCGGCGAATCCGGCAATCTCGGCCAGCATCTCCTGGAGCTCGTACATGAGCAACAGGTTTCCTTGCACTGTGTGCACATCCTGGTAGGGATGAGTCTGGGCAAAGCCTGTCAGCCTTGCCGCTGCCTCATTTACCTTTGGATTGTACTTCATGGTGCATGAGCCCAGCGGGTAGTATCCGATGTCGATGGCCCAGTTCAGCTGGCTCAGCCGCACATAGTGGCGCATTAGTGTCAGTTCGTCAACCTCGGGTAGATCCAGATCTCTCCTGAGCATGGTCGCCGCAGGTAGCTCCGCCACGGGGACATCGAGGGCGGGTAGCGACGTCGCCGTGCGTCCTGGCCTGCTCAGCTCGTAGATGACCGGCTCGGCGCCGGCGCAGCGCACGCCAAAATCTGCTTTCATCGCGCCACCTCCTTGGCTGCCTCGGCAAGAGCCTGGACCAGGGCCTCGATCTCCTCCCGGCTGATCACCTCAGTGACACAGACGAGCATGTGATTCTCCAGATGTGCATAGTCCCGGCCCAGATCGTACCCGCCGACGATGCCCCACTCTGCGAGCAGGGTTTCGTTGATCGCCTGCACGGGGGCAGGACAACGGACCACAAATTCCTTGAAGAAGGGCTTGGCGCCCAGCACATCGTACTGATCCAGGGCACCGATCCGGCTCGCCGCATAATGGGCCTTGTGGTAGCAGAGCTCAGCCAGCTTACGCAGGCCGGTCCTGCCCAGCGCAGCCAGGTGCACCGAGGTGGCGAGTGCACACAGGGCCTGGTTGGTGCAGATATTGGAGGAGGCCCTCTCGCGGCGGATATGCTGCTCGCGGGTGGATAGGGTCAACACAAAGCCGCGGCGACCCTCGGCATCCACCGTCTCGCCGGCCAGCCGCCCGGCCATCTTGCGGACGTGTTTCTCCCGGCAGGCAAAGATGCCCAAGTAGGGGCCCCCAAAGTTCAGGCCATTCCCCAGGGCCTGCCCCTCACCCACCACGATGTCGGCCCCGTACTCACCCGGCGGCTTGAGCAGCCCGAGACTGACCGGGTCAGCCACCACCACGAGCAATGCTCCAACAGCGTGAACCTTCTCGGCAACGCCCTCAAGATCCTCGATCTCTCCGCGAAAATTGGGACTCTGAAGGATCAGGCAGGCCGTGTTTCGGTCAAGTGCAGCAGTGAGGCTGTGGAGATCGGCGCCCTGCTCGTCATCGCCGGTGATCTCCAGACCCATTCCCTGGGCATAGGTGCGCACAACCGCACGGTACTCGGGGTGGACCCATGGCGAGAGGATGACACGCCTGCGCTTGCCCCTGCCCACACTCAGGGCCATGATGACCGCCTCAGCTGTCGAGGTAGCGCCATCATAGTGGGAGGCGTTTGCCACCTCCATGCCGGTCAGGGCGCAGATCATGCTCTGATACTCAAAGAGCGCCTGCAGGGTGCCCTGGCTGATCTCCGGCTGGTAAGGTGTGTACGCTGTGTAAAACTCGGAGCGGCTGATCACATGGTCGACAATCCTGGGCACATAGTGCTGGTAGGCGCCAGCACCCAGAAAACTGGTGAAATGACCCAGATCAACGTTTTCCTCGCTGATGGCCTGGAGTTCGGCCATGATCTCCATCTCTGAAAGCGGCTCGGGCAGATGTAGCTCAGGAAAACGATAGGCCGCCGGCACGTCGTGGAAGAGGTCCTCGACGCGATTCACACCGATGGCCGCCAGCATCTCTGCCCGATCCGCGTCTGTGTGCGGAACGTAGCTCATCATCATCTCCTCTGGGTGCACACCCTGCGCGGCGCCGAACGTGGCGAACACCTGCGTCCAGTGAGCACCCCTCCAGCTTGAGCACGGAAAGGGGGCCCGGCGCAGCCGCAGTTATCGGGGCCGGAATCGTGCCTACTCTTCGAGCGCCTCTACGTGCGCCTTATAGGCATCGGCATCCATCAAATCATCCAGCTCTTCCGGATCGGCGATGGCGATGCGCACCAGCCAGGCTTCGCCATATGGATCCTGGTTGACCAGTTCAGGGGAGTCCTCAAGCACTTCGTTAATCTCCAGAACCTCGCCCGAGACCGGCATGTAGACATCCGAGGCCGCTTTGACTGACTCGACGACGGCCAGCACGTCACC
>JBFFCR010000200.1:0-7229 GCA_041559855.1 Anaerolineae bacterium
CGCATCTCGCCCGAGTTGGTGGTCCGCACCTTCCGCGAGGGTGCCGACGGTGTGATGGTACTCGGTTGACACCTGGGCGACTGCCACTATGTTAGTGGCAATCACCGAACCGCCAAGCGGTTCCCCATCTTTCGCAACCTGCTGAGCTACACGGGTATCAACCCGGACCGGCTGCTGCTGGAATGGGTCTCAGCGTCGGAGGCCAACCGTTTCGCCGATGTGGTCCAAGAGTTCACCGAATCGGTCCGTGCGCTCGGGCCGCTGGAAACGAAGGAGGTGGCCTAGCTATGGACAGACTGGACCTCCTGCGAGACGCTGTGAAAACTCTGCTGGATGGCGGCACTGTCGATGGTGTACTGGCCCTGCGTGTTGACGGGCCGGGTTCAGCACCCCATCTATTCGGTCCCGGTGATGACCTGAGCGACCTCGCTCTGTGGCCCAAGTATCCCACGCCCAAGATAATGGACTCGCTGCAGCAGGCCCACCCGGAGGCGCGTCTGGGTATAGTGATCCGCGGCTGCGAGGAACGAGGGCTGATCGAGATGGCCAAGCGCAACCAGGTGGATCTGGAGCGTATCACGCTCATCGGCCTGGCCTGCACTGCGGAGGAGCGGGACCACTGCCGCTGCGCCTGGCCCTACCCCACCAAGATCGATGTTGGCGAGAAGGTGGAGGGTACCGCCGACGAACTGGTGGCCGAGCACGAAAGGCTCTCCCCGAGCGAGAGGACCGAGTTCTGGCGGGAGCAATTCGCCCGCTGCCTGAAATGCTACGCCTGCCGCACTGCTTGCCCGCAATGCTTCTGCGAGGTCTGCGTGCTGGAGGACGATATGTGGGTGGAAACCGGCGTGATGGCCCCACCCTTCCCCTCGTACCACCTGATCCGCGCATACCACACCATCAGCAAATGCGTCGGCTGCATGGAGTGCGAGCAAGCCTGCCCGGCCGACATCCCGCTGACGGTGCTCTATACGCTGCTGCGCCGCGACGCAGAAGAGATGTTCGGCTATGTGCCGGGGCGCAGCGTCGAGGATCTACCACCACTTGTGGTCGAGACAATGTGGCAAGGAGTCTGACGAGTGGAATACAAGAACGTTCCAACGACGTGCATCTACTGCGGCTGCGGCTGCGGGATCTACCTCCAGGTGCTGGATGGCAAGCTGGTGGGCACGCTGCCGGTCAAGGACCATCCCATCAGCGAGGGCAAGCTGTGCATAAAGGGCTGGAACGCCCACAGCTTTGTCTACCATCCCGAGCGCCTGACCACTCCTCTCGTCCGTGACCAGAAAGGCGGCGAGTTGCGGAAAGCGACCTGGGACGAAGCTCTCGATCTGGTCGCCAGCCGCCTGAACTTGATCGCCAGCGAGGCGGGCCCGGACGCCATCGGTTTCTTGGCCTCTGCCAAGTGCACCAACGAGGAGAATTACCTACTGCAAAAGCTGGCCCGTGGGGTGATAGGCACCAACAACGTCGATCACTGCGCTCGCCTCTGACACAGCCCCACTGTGGCCGGTCTGGTCACTGCATTTGGCAGCGGGGCGATGACCAACAGCGTTCCCGAGTTCGAAGAGACGAACTGCTTTCTGATCACCGGGTCCAATACCACCGAGGCGCACCCGTTGATCAGCACCCGGATCATGCGCGCCCAGAAAAATGGCGCCAAGGTGATTGTCGTCGACCCGAGGGGTATTCAGATTGCCAGGTTCGCCGACCTGCACCTGCGACAGCGACCTGGTACCGATGTTGCCTGGCTCAACGGCATGATGCACGTGATCATTGAGGAGGAGCTGTACGATCGGGAATTCGTGCAGGACCGCACCGAGGGATTCGACGAGCTTAAGGCTGCCGTTGCCGACTATACCCCGGCACGGGTGCAGGAGATCAGCGGCATCCCCGCCGAGGATCTAAAGACGGCGGCGCGACTCTATGCCGGCGCTGAGCGGGGCGCCATCCTCTACGCCATGGGTATCACCCAGCACACTACCGGCGTCGACAACGTGGTTTCCTGTGCCAACCTTTCGATGCTAACCGGCAACGTCGGCAAAGCAGGCACAGGCGTCAACCCTCTGCGCGGGCAGAACAACGTGCAGGGAGCCTGCGACCTGGGCGGCCTGCCCAACGTCTATAGCGGCTACCAGGCAGTCACCGTCGAAGCAGTCCGTGACAAGTTCAAAGAGGCATGGGGCCGCGCCCCGGCCCCTCGCGTGGGTCTGACCGTCACCGAGATGGTGGACGCAGCGCACCACGGCGACCTGAAGGCGCTCTATGTCCTGGGCGAGAACCCCATGATCTCTGACCCCGATCTGAATCACGTCCGGGCGGCCCTGGAGAGCTGTGAATTCCTGGTAGTGCAGGACATCTTTCCCACCGAGACGGCGCAGCTGGCCGACGTGATCTTGCCCGGCACTAGCTTTGTCGAGAGGGATGGAACCTTTACCGGCACAGACCGGCGCATCCAACTGGTGCGGCAGGCAATCGAGCCCCTCGGTGATAGCCGGCCCGATTGGGCGATTATCGCCGACCTGGCCCGGCGAATGGCCGGCGCCGGAAATGATGCGCCGTTCGCGAGTTGGGAATACAGCTCACCCGCCGAGATCATGGACGAAGTCGCCGCGCTTACGCCCATTTATGGCGGGGCAAGCTACGAGCGGCTGGAGAAGGAGGGATACCTGCAATGGCCGGTGCCCGCCGCAGACCATCCAGGGACGCCCTATTTGCACAAGGGCAAGTTCAGCCGGGGGCTGGGGCACTTTACTCCGGTCGAGTTCAAGGAGCCAGCGGAGGCCCCTGACGAAGAGTATCCCTTCACCCTGACTACCGGGCGCATCATGTTCCACTACCACACCGGCAGCCTGACCCGCCGCTCGGAGAAGCTGGACCAAGAGGTGCCTGGTGGTTATGTTGAGATCAGCCCCGAGGACGCTGACCGGCTAGGCCTTGGCAAGTCAGAACAGATCCGGGTGGTCAGCCGCCGCGGTGAGATCGAAACCAAGGCCTGGATCACGCGGCGCGTGCCGCCGGGCACCGTGTTCATTCCTTTCCACTTTGCCGAGGCAGCAGCCAACCTTCTCACCAACCCGGCGTTGGACCCCATAGCCAAGATCCCAGAGTATAAGGTAGCTGCCGTGCGCATCGAAAAGGTCGCCTGACGCCGCTCCGCAGCGAATCCACCCGGACGCAGAACGAGAGCCGTCCCCAAAGCGGGGATGGCTCTCGTCTTGCCTGCAATGAAACAGGTTACACGACTTCGACGACGGCGTCCTGCTCCTTGAGCGCGTTCGCTGCCGACTCGGCCTGTTCCTTCGGTGCACCTTCCAGCACCTTCACCGGGGCGCTGTCCACAAGCTCCTTGGCTTCCTTCAGGCCCAGGTCCGCACGGAAGGTGCGCACAGCCTTGATGACCTGGATCTTTTTGGGACCGATCTCTTTCAACATCACGTCAAACTCGGTCTTTTCCTCTTCCTCTTCGGCCTCTGCGGGGCCCGCAGCGGCCATTGCCATACCAGCCATCGCCATCGGCGCGGCTGCCGAGACGCCCCACTTGTCCTGGAGCATCTTGGAGAGCTCTGCCGCCTCCAGGAGCGTCAGCTCGTCCAGCATTTCCACCAACTTAACCAGCTTCTCAGACATGAGTTATCTTCCTCCTCAAGGAATAGGTTTGTGTGTTCGTAAACTGTCGACAGCTAGGCTGCCGCCTCTTGACCCTGCTCTGATCTTGCATGCAGGACTTGCGCCAATTCGCGCATCGGCGCCTGGATTGTGCTGACAAGGCTGCTCATTGGCCCTTGCACAGAGCCTACCAACTGTGCCAGCAAGATTTGGCGCGGCGGGAGATCCGCCATGCTCTTGACCGCTTCCGGATCGAGCACGCTCGTGCCCATGATGGCTCCTCGCACCTTCAAGGAGTCCTTCTCCTTGGCGAAATCGGTCAAGACCTTTGCCACGGGTGGTGCGTCGCCAAGACAGTACCCAACAGCAACCGGACCTTCCAGGTACTCGGTCGGGATGGTCAGGCCTGCATCAGCGAGGGCTCGCGTGAACAAGGTGTTCTTGATCACCTGGTACACGCCATCGACCTCGCGAAGCCTGCGGCGTAGGTCACTGACCTCCGCCACCGACAGCCCGCGATAGTCCGTGAGAATTAGCACGCCGCTGCGGGACATCTTCTCGATATAGTCCGCCACCATCTTTTTCTTTTGCGCTCTACTGATCGCCAATCTACCTCACCTCCTTCATTTCACACATACTTCTTCTGCCAGCAATGCACCAATCTTGGAGCAAAAGAAACGGCCCTTGCGCCGCCGACGCAAAGGCCAGACATCCTCTTTCGAGGTTCTCACCGCTTTGCCTCGGCAGGCCACGTTGTTTAAGCATCTGACCACAGTTAGTGGCCATGCACCTGCTGTCTCGGGCGCGATTCAGTTGTCAAAGAATGCTACTACTATAGGCGCTATACCGTCTTCATCGCTGCCGCTGCAGCCGGATCCACGCGAATACCAGGCCCCATGCTGTTGCAGACCGTGACCTTGCGAATGTAGGTCCCCTTGGACGCTGCAGGCCGGGCTTTGACGACGGCCTCCATCACCGCTGCCATGTTCTCGAGCAGATCCTCTACGGCGAAACTGGCCTTGCCAACGGTCACGTGGATGTTGGCCGTCTTGTCCACCCGGTACTCCACGCGCCCCTGGCGCGCCTCCTGGATCACGCGCTCAAGATCATCTTCGTTCACGATGGTGCCCGCCTTGGGACTCGGCATGAGCCCGCGGGGGCCCAGCACACGGCCCAGGCGACCAACCTTGCGCATCATCGGCGGCGTCGCGATGGCGATGTCGAACTCTAGCCATCCCTTGTTGATCTGCTCTACCAGTTCGTCAGAGCCCACATAGTCTGCCCCGGCATCACGAGCGACCTTGTCCGCCTCACCCTCGGCAAAGACCAGGATGCGCACTTGCTTGCCGGTACCCTTGGGCAGCAAGACCACGCCACGTACCTGCTGGTCAGCATGCCTGGGGTCCAGACCCATCCGCATGTGCACCTCTACGGTCGCGTCAAAGCTCGCATAGCTGGTCTTTTTCACCAGCTCAAGTGCGTCCGCAGGAGCATAGGCGCGCTCCCGATCCACCAGTGCGGCTGCTTCTCGATACTTTTTCCCACGCTTTGGCATTTCTCTCTCCTCTGTGGTCCTAGTGGGGGATCTCCCCCTCCCACGCCGGGCTCATCGCGATATGCGGAGCCCGATGGCTAGTCTACAACTCGGATCCCCATGCTGCGGGCAGTGCCCTCGATCATCCGCATGGCGCTTTCCACGTCATATGCGTTCAGATCTTTCATCTTTTGCTCAGCAATCTCGCGCACCTGTTGCCGGCTCACGGTACCCGCCGTCTCGCCCGCAACATCCGAGGCGCCCTTGGCAACGCCAGCGGCCTTTTTCAGGAGGTCGGTGGCCGGTGGCGTCTTGAGAATGAACCGGAACGAGTTATCCTGAAACACGGTAATCTCGGCAGGAATGATACTACCCGCCAGGTGAGCTGTACGGGCGTTATAGTCCTTGCAAAAGGCCATGATGTTAATACCATGCTGGCCCAACGCCGGACCCACGGGTGGCGCGGGTGTAGCCTTTCCTGCCGGAATCGCTAACTTGACGATAGCCTTAACCTTCTTTGCCATGCATCCTCCATACCCAAGAGCAGGTCTAGAGCTTCTCTACCTGCAAAAAGTCCAGTTCTACCGGGGTCTCCCGGCCAAAGAACGAAACCAGGATCCGCACCTTTCCTTTGTCGCCGAATATCTCGTCCACGATACCCACGAAATCCTCAAATGGACCATCGGCGATGCGGACCTTTTGTCCTGGCACAAATGACACTGTGACCCTCGGCGTCTCGGCGCGCATGCGCTTCAGGATCTTGTCGACATCGCGCGGACGCAACGGGGTCGGCTTGCGCACCGAACCGACAAAGCCGGTCACACCTGGCGTGTTGCGGACCACGTACCACGAATCCTCATCCATGAACATGTCCACCAGGATGTAGCCGGGAAAGATGCGGCGCTCTACTGTACGCCGCTGCCCATCCTTGAGCTCAATCTCTTCCTCGGTGGGCACCACAACCTCAAAGATTTTGTGCTGCATGCCCAGCGATTCGATGCGGTGCTCAAGATTCTTTTTGACCTTGTTCTCATAGCCGGAGTAGCTGTGAATCACGAACCAGTTGCGCCCGCCCTCGGCGGGCTCTTGGTCATCATCCTCTTCGTCCGCGCCAGCGCCGGCCTTCGGTTTCGCGTCAGGCGCCAGGTCGCCGATGGATATTGGCTTGCCTGCGATCACCGGTTCAACTTGGCCGTCTACCGGATATCCTGACGCGGAGTCACCATCTGGCTCAGGTAGATCGCCCTCCTTGGCTTCTTTCTGTTTCGGCTCATCCTTGGGTGGCTCCAGGTAGGACGCAAACAGCTTCCGTGCCGCGTCCTCTGGGGCCAGAGCGGGTTCTTCGGCCGTGTCCTCTTCGGCCGCGGTCTCTTCAGACACGGGCTCTTCGGCCACGGGCTCTTCGGCCGCCGCCTCTTCGGCCACGGGCTCTTCGGCCGCGGTCTCTTCAGACACGGGCTCGTCGGCCGCCGCCTCTTCAGACACGGGCTCTTCGGCCGCGATCTCTACGATCGCCGCCTCTTCGGCCACGGGCTCCTCGGCAGCGGTCTCTTCAGCCGCGATCTCTTCGACCACCGCCTCTTCAGCTGCGATCTCTTCGACCACCGCCTCTTCAGACACGGGCTCTTCGGCCGCGATCTCTACGATCGCCGCCTCTTCGGCCACGGGCTCCTCGGCCGCCGCTTCTTCAGACACGGGCTCTTCGGCCACGGTCTCTTCGACCGCGATCTCTACGATCGCCGCCTCTTCGGCCACGGGCTCCTCGGCCGCCGCTTCCCCGGCGCTCTCCTGGAGATCCTCAGATTCGATTGTATCCAGTTCAGCCAACTCGGTGCGTTCCTCTTCCATCCCTATCTACCATTCACGGCAAAAAACTGAACCCCAGAGAGAACACGTAGTCGATCAAGCCAAGGACAATGGACATGAACGTAGTGACAGCCACGACGATGACTGTCAGGTTGAGCCCCTCTGATCGCGTCGGCCAAGAGACCCTCTTTAGCTCATAGTAGGTCTCTCGGAAATAGCGGACGAGCCTGTTCTGTCCCGCCTTTTTCTCGGTTTTGCCTTCGACCGTCGATTTTGCCAC
>JBFFCR010000201.1:0-7176 GCA_041559855.1 Anaerolineae bacterium
ATTCAGAAGCTGCTGGACGTGCTGCACCGCCTGACCGACGCTGGCAACACGGTGATCGTGATCGAGCACAACCTGGACGTGATCAAGACCGCGGACTGGATCATCGACCTTGGACCGGAGGGGGGCGATGGAGGCGGCGAGATTGTGGCCCAGGGCACGCCCGAGTCGCTCGCGCGGCTCCGTGAGAGCTACACCGGGCAGTTCCTGGGGAGGGTGCTAGAGAAGGAGGTTGCGCAGTGAGGATCGATGAGCAGATCGGCTGCAAGGACTTTCCGTGCGCCGACGTCAGGCACGAGTGCTACATCGTGCCGGGCGTGGACCTGAACCCGGATGACATCTCCATCGTGCTGATCTCAGAGGCGGCGCCGCCGGACGCCAGCGACTTTTACTACGCCCCGGGCGATCCTCTGTTCCAGCAGACCACAGTGCAGGCATTCATCGATGCCGGGGCAGACGTGTCCTCGATTGAGGAAATCCTGAAGCTGGGCGTCTACCTCACCACCGCGGTCAAGTGCGGCAAGACCGGGCACGGGATCAAGGCCGCCACCATCAAGGAATGCTCGCAGATCCTGGAAAGGGAGCTGGCGTTCTTTCCCAATGTCAAGGCCTTCCTGCTGATGGGCGACGTGGCGATCAAGGCCATCAACTATATCTCCGGGCGGGCCGCCGAGGGCCGCGTGATCCCGGCAGGCTCGACCTACAAGATCCGCGGGCAGGAGTACCACTTTCGCGGGCGGAGGGCATTCCCGTCCTACCTGCAGGCGGGCCCCAGCTTCTTTATCGAGAAGAGCAAGCGCAGGATGATTGCCGAGGATATCGCCGAGGCTATGCGCCTGCTCGGCTAGCCGAAACGGTGCTGACGTCGGCACCTATCACAAAGGAAGGGGGGGATATACGATGAATACCGCTGAATTGATAAGGTATGCCTTGGAGAACGCGTTGAACAACCTCGACGGGGTGACCGTTGACCTGACACAGGAGCAGGCGGACTGGGTGCCGCCCGGCCTGGCCAATCCCATTGGTTCCACTTACTGGCACACGATGTCGCTCGTCGACTTTGTGGTGCATGCCTGGGGCATGGGCCAACTGCCTCTCAGCCAGACTGCGGGGTGGGAGGAGAAGGTGGTCGTCTTCCAGGAACCCAACCCTGAGGGTGGCCACGGCGCCAACCTTCAGACGCTCCGCATAGACCTGGCGGCGATGCGCGAGTACACGCAGGCAGTCACCGCGGCGCTAACCGGCTGGCTGGCCTCCCTCACGCCCGAGGACCTGGATCGCACCATCGATACCTTTATCGGCGAGATGAGCCTGGGGCAGGCACTGGAGGCCTTTGTCGCCTGGCACACCAACGTCCATTGCGGCGAGATTGCGGCGCTGAAGGGCTGCCAGGGCTTTCGCGGCTATCCTTTCTAGCCAGACGGATGCCCGGGCACCGGATTGGGAGTCCAGAGGATGGATGAGGCAGCGTTCAGCAGCTTCTTGAAGCGCGGCGGGCGCTCGCCCCAGGCCGTGGCGCGCTGCGTCCGGCATGTTAGGCAGTTTGAGGAGTACCTGCACGCCCGCCGTCGGGGCAAGAGTCTTCAGGAGGCAGACGCTGGCGACCTGGAGCAGTTTGTCGCCTGGATCGAGCGCGAGCCAAAGGCATCGGCCAAGACCCATCTGTGGGCGCTCCGCTACCACTTTGAGTACACCGCCAACGACGAGATGCGCGCACTTGCGAGCAGCCTGCGCGGGCAGCGGGTCACAAGGGCGCCCTTCTCCTTAGCCAACTTTCGCGGCGTCGATCCGGGCCACATGGGAAAGCTGGCGTCGCTGGGCATTCGCAACGTCGACCAGATGCGCGAGGAAGGACGCACACCGGGCGACCGCCAGGCCCTGGCAGAAGAGACAGGGATCCCCCCTGCAGCGATCCTGGAATATGTCAAGCTCTCCGATCTGGCGCGCATCCAGGGCCTGAAGGGCATACGCGCCCGGCTCTATTATGATGCTGGGGTGGATACCCTGGAAAAGCTAGCCGCGTGGGATCCGGAGGAGCTCCGTGCCATGCTGATCGACTTTGTCGAGCAGACAGGGTTTGACGGCATCGTGCCCCTGCCCAAGGAAGCATCGTCGGCAGTCGCCACAGCAAAGCGACTGCCAAAGGTCGTCGAGTATTGAGGGCGAAGACAAAGATTCTGGCAACACAGGAGGGAGAAATGGAACCCAAGATCGTAAGCAGGCCAGCATTCACGGTCGTCGGCGTCAAGGTTCGCAGCAACAACCAGAACAACGAGATACCGCAGCTATGGGATGACTTTGGCCCGAGGATGGGTGAGATCAAGCATATGGTCGACAAGCATGCCTGCTATGGTGTCTGCGCCAACGCGGACCATGAGACCCACGAGTTTGACTACTTTGCCGCCTTTGAGGTTGATTCCACTGCCGACATGCCCGGGGGGATGGTCAGCTTTGAGGTGCCAGCAGCTACCTATGCCGTCTTTCGCACCACCCTGCCGGATGTCGGCAAGACCTTTGACCATGCCTACCAGACCTGGCTGCCCCAGTCGGGGTACCAGCCCACCGGCGGTCCAGACCTGGAGTTGTACGACGAGGAATTCGATCCGAGGGATCCGGGATCGACCTTTGCGGTCTTTATCCCGATCATCAAGTGATCGGCTCGGTGGGCCCGGTGTCCGGCGCGGTCGCTGCTGCCGGGCGCCGCGCCAAAGGAGGAACAGCGCATGACCCAGATGATCGCCTATTGTGGCTTGATCTGCACCGATTGCGAGGCGTACATCGCCACCCAGGCCAACGATCTGGCAGCTCTGGAGCGGGTGGCTGCCCGGGCACGCGAAGAGTTCAACATGCCCGACGCCTCGGCCGCGACGGCGATGTGCGATGGCTGCCTGTCGGACAGCGACCGGCTGTGCGGCTATTGCTACGAGTGTGCGGTGCGCGCCTGCGCCATGGGGCGAGGCATGGCCAACTGCGCCCACTGCGACGACTATGGCTGCGAGACGCTTGAGGCATTCTGGCAGATGGCGCCCGATGCCCGCACGAACCTCGATGGGATCCGGGCGGGCCTGGCTGCCTAGTTTGAAAGGAGGCTACCCATGACTCAGATGATCGCCTATTGCGGCTTGATATGCAGCGATTGCCCCGCGTACATCGCCACGCAGGCAAACGATCGCGCAGCGCTAGAGCAGGTCGCTGCCCAGTGGCGCGAGGAGTACGAGGCGCCAACGATCACCGTCGAATCGGTGATCTGCGACGGCTGTCTGGGCACTATGGGGCGCAAGTGCAGCCACTGTGCCGAATGTGATGTCCGAGCCTGCGCCATGGGCCGGGCTGTGATCAACTGCGCCCACTGCGACGACTATGGGTGCGAGACGATCACAGGGTTCTTTGGCTTTGTGCCCGAAGCCAAGACCAGGCTCGACGGAATCCGCGCCCGGCTGACCGGCTGAGCGGAGCCGCACCAGTGACCGGTAGCTGGCGCGCGCATCTGCGCGCCGATCCGACTCCCTGGCTCCTCGAAGCGGAGAATCCCGCGGCGCGCTATCTGACGCTGCGGCACGTCCTCGATCGCCCGCCCGGCGATCCAGAGGTGGTGGCGGCGCAGGCGGCAACTCCTGCCTATCCACCTGTGGCCGAATTGCTGGCGGCACAGGGGAGTGGTGGGCACTGGGGCAAGCGAGACTATTACCTGCCCAGGGCCAGTCGTGGCACCTTCTGGGTGCTGAGCGTCTTGGGTGACCTGGGACTCACTGCCGAAGAGGAACAGATACGGCAGGCGTGCGAGTGGATGTTCACGCACCAGCGGGAGAACGGGTCATTCGGTCGCCGGCGGCGCGTGCAGGGCAAGGGCATCGTGTGGGACGAGGATCCGGGCCCCTGCACCGACGCGCGGATCGTGCGCTTTCTGATCCAGCTTGGCTACGGTGACGACCCCCGTGTTCGGAGCGCGATCAACTGGCTTCTCTCGATCCAGCGGGACGACGACATGTGGTTCTGCCGCGGTGCCGAGGGTCGCGGCTGCCTGAGGGCTACGCTTGACCTCCTGCGCCTCGCGGCCCTGCACCCCCAAACCGCCGCCCAGCCAGGTGTGAAGCAGGCAGCTGCCGCCGTCTGCAGCCTGTTGATGGAGCCGCGCATGAGCCGCTACCATGTCGGAGAGGCGTGGGGCACCTGGGAGTACCTCAAGTATCCGACCTTTGGTATCAACGTCATCAGCGCGCTCGACGCGCTGGCGCGACTCGGCTACACGCCTGAAGAGCCCAAGATCGCTGCCGCAGTGAAGTACTTGCTGAGCAGGCAGCTGCGCGACGGCTCCTGGCCTCTGGATGACACGTGGTCCCAGTCGCCGATTGACTTTGGTCCGCCGGGCGAACCGAACAAGTGGGTGACGCTGGAGGCACTGACGGCACTCAAGCTGCTGCTGGGCACGGGGACCGGATAGCCTTCGTCACGTTAGAGTCAGGAAAAGGAGAATCGATGAACGCTGCCGAGCTATTCTCACACTGGAAGACCGTGCGGCAGGGCCTGTACGAGGCGCTGGACCTGCTCACCGACGAGCAACTGACCTTTGTCCCGGGCGAAGGGCTCTGGTCACTGGGAACCGTGGCCTGCCACATCGCCAACGCGGAGGACGGCTGGTTCCGGTACATTGCCACGGGTGAGCTGGACGATTGGCCGCCCATGGAGGTGGAGCAGTACCCCACCGTGGCCTTGGTCAAGGCGCTTCTGGAGGAGACGCACGCCTACACCCTGGCCTACCTGGAGGGGCTCGACGTCGCCGACCTGGAGCGGAAGGTCACCACGTTCTGGGGCGCAGAGCTGAGCATCCGCTGGATCATCTGGCACGTGCTGGAGCACGAAATCAGCCACCGGGGTGAGATCTACTTGATGCTGGGCTTGATGGGCATGGAGGCGCCGGATGTGTAGGGGTAGGGTCATCGCCGAACATAGCGCAGGAATTCGACCGCATTCAATGGCCGGAGTCACGCTCTCTGATCGCGGCCAAGTACCGATGCGCCCATTCACTCTCAGGAGAGTTGATTCCTAAGGATAGTGCCTGTTCGAAGTCGCTGCGTGCCTTCTCCCATAGCCTCTGTCTGTAGTACGCTTCGCCACGCCAATAGAATGCAATAGCGCTAGGATATTGGGATACTCCAATCGCCTTGGTGTAGCAGTCAATGGCTTGGGTATCCTCCCCCAGATCAGAGTGACGCCCCCCCAACTCGAGGTAAGCCTTGCTGGCCTGCATCCCTGTATGACCATACTCCAATGCTTGGTGCAGCAAACGCACAGCACGCCTTGGGTCCGGTTCTTCCACAGCCCTGTCAATGAGATCCGCTGCTCGTTGATCTCCGAGCTCTGCGTCTGCACCCAGAATTGAATCACTCTCGGGTGGCACAAAGATACTCTGTCTCTTAGCAGCTTCTGTTGTGTAGAGCCCTGTATCGTCTCGCGCCTCAGAACCCTCAGAAGTGCCAGCAGGTGCCCTTGAAAGATGCGACAGCCTGGCGCGTATCGCTTGTCTGGATCGCTCTACATCAGTGAATACTGCGTCAGCTTGCCTCATGAGTTGCTGGCAACGCGGCAGAGAACACCAGATCGGCCCTTTCCGCAGCATGTATTCATTCACTTTCCGTTCTAGCCTGTGACGTTCTCTCTGGCTCTCGGGCACTGGCGTATCAAACTGCTGGGCCAACGCTGCTATCCATTCCTGATCGAGGAGGTCGATCTCCTGAACTTGGGTCTCGAAAGCACATAGCAGTCTGTGCAACTCCTCATCATCAGCTTGCGGGAGAATGTTCTGCAGTTGTCCGAGCCCGCCCTGTATCCAGGTGGACCACCTTCCGGTCACGTCTGCTGGAAATCCGGCGATGTGATGCTGATGGAAGGCTTGCGCAAAAGTATATAGCCCATCTACTACGCCTCTCACCATGACTAGCAACTCTTGTTCGCTGACCTGCAGCGCTTGACCTTCCCACTCAAGCTGGTGCATGAAAGCACTCCGCCCACTCATCGTCCGGGGCACGGTGAAGCCGTAGCCCGTGGCACGACACCACTGCGCTCATCGCACAGCGACACGCCGAGATGTAGTTGCGCATACCACTATCCAACAGGTTGCCAGGCGAACCACCGGTCGCCATCGTCCCAAGTATACCCCACACCATCCACACCCGTCAAGCGGTTAGCTGGCTCGTAGGTGCAAGTGCTCACCTCGCCGCTGGTGATGTTGGCGAAGGTCACGGTCAGCGGTGTGACATCGCTATGTGGGGAGGCCAACGCCTTACGGAAACCTCCACGACCAGCCGAGCGGTCAAGACAAAAGGTTTTTGTCCATTGTGTGCAGTAGTATGAAATCAGGGACCGGGGTGAGATCTACCTGATGCTCGGGCTTGATGGGCATGGAGGCGCCGGATGTGTAGGGGCAAGACCCGAGGTCAGGCGACCGGCTCCTCCAGCCATTCTAGTGGAGTCAACGTCGTCACGATGCCAGCGCCACGCTCCAACAGCTCGGCGTCCCAGGCGATCAGCCTCGAACCAAAGGTGTCAGCGACCGCGACGTACACCGAGTCCGCACCTCGGATACGATGCTCCCGGGCCAACTGTGAGGCTCGCTGTGCCAAGGGAAGATCGAGTATCACCAGATGCAGCCTGGGTATGCCCTGGATCAAGAGAACGAGCTCTTCGGCCAGCCGGGCATCGGCGGTCGGCCTCGCAATGGCCGCCGCACACTCGGGCAGGACCAGGGTGGGGCAGTAAAGATCGCACTGCTGCGCTTGTACTTGCTGCAGGAACTGGCGACTGGCTCGGTAGTGCATCTCGCCGGCTCTCGACGCAGCGACAAAGACGCTGGCGTCCACTGTGAGGTTCATCGCCGCATCTCGCTCAGGAGTTCCACCGCGCTCTTTTCGCTCCGCCAGGCCTCGCTCACTCGCTGCGCCAGCGCATCCCAGCGCGCCTCCCGGTCCGATTCTGCTGGCTCCTCTTGCGGCGCAGGCCTGAGCGAAACCAGCAGTGCCTGGGGCACACCCTCAGAGCCGATCAACGTGACGGTGTCCCCCAGGTCCAGTTCCTCGAGCAAGCGCCTCAGGTCGCGCTCCGCTGTCTCGATTGGCAACGTGTTCGTAGGCATCTCATACCCTCTTGATCTTTCTGTCTCCAGTAGTATACCATCAACCGGGC
>JBFFCR010000202.1:0-7144 GCA_041559855.1 Anaerolineae bacterium
ATTATAGCAGAAAGCGGACCTTTGAGCAATCGCGCCCTTTGCGCGAATGCGGCTGCATGATTGGGGCCCCGATCATACTGGGACCGACGGATCGAACAGGCGAGCGTACTCATCCAAGGCGAAGCGGTCGGTCATACCCGCGACATAGTCACAGATCAGGCGCTCCATTGGCTCAGCCGCGCCGGCAAGCCGAACTTGAACCGTATCGGGCAATTGAGCTGGCTCAGTGATGTAGGCATCGAACAAAGCACGCAACATGCGTTCCGCTTTCGCAGCCATACGGACTACCCGCCAGTGGCGGTAGAGCTGCTCGTAGAGGAATGTCCTGAGCTCGTGGAGACGGGCTGCCACCGGCTCTGAGAACCCGATGATCGGCGCACCCCTGGCGCGGAGCCTGGCCTCCGAGTCAATCTTCTCCTCGCGAATCCGCCGGGCGGTCTCCCGCACAGCATCAGTTGCCCCGCGCCCAATGAGCGCGCGGATGAGCCGGTGGCGATCCAGCTTGGCCAGCTCAGCACAAGGATCGAGGTCAAGTCCTTCGGTTAGCTCTTGCCACAGGATGACGTCCTTGAGAGCAAAGGGGCTGAGCAGCCCGGATCGCAGACCGTCGTCCAAGTCATGGGCAGTGTACGCCAGCTCATCGGCTACGTTGGCAATCTGTCCCTCCAAAGAGCAAGCCAGCGCTGGCTCGTAGCCGCTCGCATCACTGACGTCATACTCGGTCTCGTGCTTGACCAAGCCCTCCCGCACCTCCCAGGTCAGATTCAGTCCGGGCCAGTCGGGATAGCGGCGCTCGAGTTTCTCGACAATGCGCAAGGTCTGGCGATTGTGATCAAAGCCCCCGTGGTTGGCCATTAGATCGTTCAAGGTCCGCTCGCCAGAGTGACCAAAGGCCGGATGCCCAAGGTCGTGTCCCAGGCAGATAGCCTCGGTCAGGTCCTCATTCACGCCGAGCGCCCGAGCCAGCGTTCGCCCGATTTGAGCAACCTCCAGCGTATGAGTCAGGCGCGTCCGGTAGTGATCCCCCTCCGAAATGACAAAGACCTGGGTTTTGTATTCGAGGCGGCGGAAGGCGGTCGTGTGGATGATCCGGTCCCGGTCGCGCTGGAAGGCCGTCCGATAGGCGGGCTCGTGGTCAGGGAATACCCGTCCGCGCGATTGGCCGCTGCGCAGGGCATAGGGGGCCAGGTTGCCTGCCTCCAGGTCCTCCAGATGTTCGCGGGTATACAGCATCTCTCCCTCCTCTCAATATCGAGTGCTAGCCAGGCGCATGGCTAGAGGTCAATCCACCGGACCCGGCCTTCCTCAAAGGTGGCGATGGCGCGAAACCCGGCCTCCCGTGCCATCGCCAGGGCCTGAGTGATTCCCCTGCCCAGATCGTCAATCTGGTGGGCGTCCGAGCCAACGCTAAGGATCTCGCCTCCGAGCTCGCGAAACCAGCGCAGGACCGTCAGCGCCGGATACGGCTCTCCCGGTGACTGGCGCAACCCGGAGGTATTGACCTCAAGCCCCATGCCATTCTGCGCTGCCACCCGGAGGATTGCCCGGATCTCTGCCTCAAAGGTCGCCGGATCCAGCGAGCCATAGTGCCTGACCCCATACCGTTTTACCAGGTCGAGGTGGCCCAACAGAGTTCCCAGCCTGCTTTGGGCCGCCCGCAGCACTTCTGCAAAGTACGGACCGTAGGCCTGGCGCTGGCTGTGAGCAGCAAAGTAGGCTTCCATCGCCCCAGGCTCAGAGATCATGGCCCATCCGTCGGCATAGTCAACCAGGTGAACAGAAACGACGACGTAATCCCACGTGCGTCGCACTAGCCACGCGGCCAATTCTTCCTCCAGATTGCTCTGGTAGGTGATCTCGATTCCCTGCCGCAGCCGGAGGTCAGGCGCAGCGTCCTGGGCAGCCGCTATCTCGCGGTCGTACCGTGCGAGATCCAGAAAGCCGTAGCTCCTGTCCCGCGGGTCCAGGTCGAGATGCTCGCAGAAGCCTACTTCCGCCATTCGCAGGCGCTGAGCCTGCCGCGCGTATTCCAAGATACCGGATATCCCATCAGCCGAGCAGGTTGAGTGGACGTGCAGGTCAACGAGTTTATTCAAGAGGTGCCCGCCTCACACAGCCAATTGGGGCAAGATAAAGAGAAACAGGCAGGCCAGGTCCAAGGCAACGAGCAACGCGTACGGGCAGGCCTGGACAAAGGGATCCAGGCTGCGGGGAAGGAACCGGCGGATGACCAGGGCAATCGCCGCGGCGAGCATCATCAACAGGGGCCAGTTGGGGAGCAAGCCAGCCAGCCGTAGCCCGGCAGCAAAGACCAGGAGCAGGGCGACCAGAGGCCAGGCACGCTCGCGGCGCAGGGTCTCGCGCCAGCCAAGGGCCACGGCCAGGCCAATGGGTATCAGGGCAGTGAAGAGATAACGTCCCTGATGCTGCACGAACTGAGTATTGTACCAGAGGTAGGCAGCAAGAGTGAGGGTTCCGGATGCGACGAGCAAAAGACCCGCTGCCCACTGCCACCGCGGACGCGTCGCGCGGCTGCGCCATGCGCGCACTGCCCAGATCAGGAACCCGGTGAATGCCAGTGCTGAGAGGATGGCAAGGGCCTGGTAGATCCGCTCATCCAGGAGGACGCCCATCCAGCCGAACTGTCCCCAGAAACTGTGGAAAGAGGTCAGTGAGAAATCGTGAACAAGCGCGCCGAACCCACGGGTGGCGACGAATTCTGCTGTACGGAGCTGTCCTGCCACGACCTCGTCGTGCCGGCCAAGGCCGAGAAAGTCCCAACCCCCGTATAGCGCGATGTTGCGCAGCCACCAGGGCAGCCCCATGAGAAAGGCTGGGATCAGATAGACGAGGCCTGCTTTCAGGCTGCCCCGTAGCGATCCGTTCTCGTCCCAGAGATGCTTCAGCCCGATGGCAAGCACGACGAGTGGCACGGCGACATAGACAGCAGACTTGGTGAGAAAGCACAGTCCCGTGGTGATGCCCAGGAGGATGAGGAGCCTCACGCCCTCTCGCTGACCCAGAGAGGGGCCGGGTAGCTTCAAGTAGCGGATCGACAGGAGGAGAGCAACTGCCAGCAACAGCTCGGCAAGGGTATCATTGTTGACAGCGGCACACATGGCCAGATGCATGGGCAGGAAGGCAACAAAGGCTGTCGCAGCCAGTGCCAGCATAAGGCGGTTCGGAACCAGCGCTCGCACGGTCCAGGACACAACCAGCAGGAGGAGCGCGCCCAAGACGACCGAGAGCAACCTCAAAGGCAAGAGCGCGCCGCCAAAGAGGGCATACACCGGAACAGCCAGCACGTAGTAGAGCGGCGGCTGGTGGAACTCGTAGCGGATGGGGGCAATGGACATCTCTTGAGGAAAGCGCTCATGCTTGATCTCTTCCAGATAGGCAGCCGGATAGTCACCCGGTTTCAGGATCGGGAAACGGTGCTGTTCGGCGAGGTACTTGATGTAATTGTAGTGGGCTGGTTCGTCAGGTGCCTGCCAGTCTGGCGTGTACACGGCATAGAGCGTCGCCAGGATCATATAGGCAAGGATGATGGCTGGCAGCAGCCAACGGGTGTAGCGGTTAGACGGCGACTGAGTCATGGTACAGCAGTCCTATTACCACGTGCCTGGAAGCTGGCTCTGCCAGGCGTGCGCCCAGCTCTCCATTTTCTCTCGCTGTAACAAGGGACCGTAGAGAGATGGGTGATGCCCAACCCAGATTACTTACCCAGGACGGTCTGCAAGTCGCGAGCGTGTTCCTCTTCCATGATCAGAATGTCTTCGAGGACACGCCGCAGCCCGTACTCCCGCAGCGATTCAGCCTCGGCTATACGCTCCCTGTAGCGGCGGACGGCATCCAACTCACCCTCCAGGTCCTGCTCCAGCATCTCCTTGCTATCGTCGGAGGTCTGGATCGTCTGCACATCTACCGCCGGCACACCGCCCAGCCAGTCAATCTGATCAGATAGGCTGATGGCGTGCTGCATTTCCTCGTTGGCATGAACCAGCAACTCGGCAATGATCGACTCGTACTCGGCCCCGGTAATCACCGAGGCATGTTGCACGTACTGGATCAATGCCGCGTACTCCCACGCCAGATCGTTGTTCAGCTTTTCCAATAGCTCTTTCTTTGTGATGCCCACTCTGTTCTCCTTTTGCCGCGGGCCAAACCGTGCAGGCTCCCGCGTATTGTGATCGATCGTTGGGGATGCTCCTGCTTCTCATGATAGCATACACATGCCGATCCTGCAACACACAAAGACGGCAACGGTAGGGCAGGCGCATTTGAATTGGATTTGAGGTACGTCGCACCTGTCGTAGGCCAAGTGTGTTTGCCCTCACGGCAACAACCTTGCCTGGGGGGCATAGGTGGCGTATAATTGAGCCCGCAATCGTTGAGGAGGGATATCATGGGTCTACTGCGCAAACTTCGCATCCTGGCGGGGGCTCTGGTGCACAAGCCATTCATGCCCAGGCAGGAGAAGGTAAATCTGGACGAGGAGACCAAGACACCCGTCGAGGGAAGGTCTGCCCGTCAGAATATGGAAGCGAGCACACGGGAATCGGACGTGAGTGATGGCGAACGCGTCGCCGATCTGATCGCAAAGAAGCAGCGAGAGCAGGCGGACTAGATACCGGCGCCAATGGCGCGGTAGAGCTCTAGCGTGTCGGCCGCTATCTTGTCCCAACGAAACTGCCCCGCCAGCGCCCGAGCCCCGGCGCCGATCTTTTGGCGCAGTTGAGGGTTGGCAGCCAGTTGGCCTATCGCTGCCGCCAGAGCGCTCGGCTCATCAGGCGGGACCAGAAAGACGTTCTGCCCGTGGATCAGTTCCGGAAGGTACACGCGGGGCTGGGTGGTCAGGATCGGCGCCCCGTGTGCCAGGGCAGCGTGGAAGGTGCCGTGGAGGAAAGAGGCACCGTCACGATACGGCAACACGCAGAGGTCAGCCCCCACAAAGCTAGCTGTGACCTGCTCGGCGGGGATGTAGCCGGTCCAGTGGATGTGGTCTTCCAGACCCAACTCGGAGATCAGCGCGTCGATCCGGGCCAGGTACGCCACGTTGGTAGGATCGCTGGCTCCTGTCCGGCCCCCGATGAAAAGCAATGTCACCTTACCGGCAGTCGGTGGATCGGAGACAACCGTGTACAGGGCGTGGAGGAGTGTGTCCACGCCTTTTCGATCGTTGATGAACCCAAAGAAGCAGAGTAGCAAGTCATCCGGTCCGGCGCCCCACTGGGAGCGCCAGGCATCACGGTTCAAGTCTGCCGGTGGCACGGGCGCAATGTTGGAACCAATAGGGATGAGTGCGGGGAGCATCTCCATTGCGTTGCTCAGCGTTTCAAAATCCTCGCGGTTTGTCGTGATTGCTGCGTCGCTGCGCCTTGCCAGTTCGTTCACCACCCACCTGCGCACCGGTCCGGCCTTGGGAAAGAGATACGGCACTTTGAGGTCGTGGAACGTGACGACGGATCGGGGACGGCTTGCGCCGATGCGGCGCAGGCGCCAGGGCCAGAAGTTGATGGCAGGGTGCATGCCATAGGCTGCGGCTTGATACTGGACATGGACCACATCTGGCTGCTGTTGCCGGACAAGGCCGAGTAGGGTACCCCAACAGCCCCAGTTCCAGCGCTCGACCACAGGCTGGACGGCAAGACCCGGCACGGGCCGGGCCAGCTTGGGTGCCAGCACATGGACCTCGCTCCCCAGGTCGCGCAGGGCCAGGCCGATCTCCCTTGTATAGTCCCCCACGCCGCCCTGCATGGGTGGAAACTCACCAGTTACTAACAGAATTCTCAACGAGCCCCTCTCAACCCCGACCGGAGCACTTGCCAGTAGGCCCCAACTCGCTCTGCGCGAAGCGGCCGCTTGTGCCCCACCAGCCACTTGAGACCCTCACGCGCCACCTGGTACGCGTAGGTCAACAGCAAGAAACAGCGCAGAGCCCGTGCCTGAAAGGCACCGTGATGCTTCCGGAAGTAACGCACCTTGCTGCTCTGAAAGTAGATGTGCCTGGCGGGAACCACCTGCTCGCTGCTCTTGCCCTCGTGGTGGATGACCGTGGCCGTAGGCAGGTAGACAATCTCCCAACCGGCAGCCTTGATGCGCCGGCACCAATCCAGTTCTTCCGAATACATAAAGAACCCCTCGTCCAGACCGCCGACCTGCTCGTAGGCCTGGCGGCGGACAAGGAGGCAGGCGCCGACAACCCAATCCACCCTCTGAGTCTCATCGTCAGCGGTGTCGGTCATATAGTACTGGCGCAGGATACCGTTGTCCTTCCACCATTCCTGCACCACGGTGCTCTCGACCAGAGCGGTTGAAAAGGTAGGGAAGCGGCGGCGCGACGCTTGGGTGCTGCCATCCGGATAGAGGAGCTTGGCCCCCAGCGCACCAACCTCAACGTTCGCGTCGGCATAGCGGAGCATGGTCGCCAGGGCGTCGTCCACAACCTCTGTGTCAGGATTAAGGAGCAGCAGATAGCGCCCGCGAGCGCGGGACAAGCCCTGGTTGTTGGCGGCGGTAAAGCCCCGATTCTCGCTGTTGGCGATTAGGTGAACTGGGGGAAATTGGGTGCGGACCATCTCGGCGCTGCCGTCAGCGCTGGCATTGTCGACCACGAGGATCTCGAGCTGCCAGTCGCCGAGCTGGGATACGCCGTCGCTCGTGCCCGGCTTGGCCTCTGCCAGCACGGACTGGAGACAGCGCCGTAGCAGAGCCTGTACGTTCCAGCTAACGATGACAATGCTCAGGTCGACCACGCACCCACCGTGCTTGGGTTCTACTTTTCCCGGGAGACGGCATAGTCTGCCAGGGCGTGCAAGGTGTCCCGGGCATCTCCCTCTGGCAGAATCCTCAACGCTGCTTGGCTCTGAGCGATAAAGCGCCGGGCTCGATCCAGGGACTGCTCCACTGCTCCAGCCTCTAGAATGGCAGCCACTACCTCGCGCACCAGTTCGTCGTCGCTCCCGTCGCGCACGACAGACGCCACCCCCTCGTCATCCGGATGTTCTCGCAAGTAGTAGAGAACTGGCAAGGTCACGATCCCCTCACGAAGGTCGCCAGCCACCGGCTTGCCCAACACCTCCTGGTCACCCTGAAAGTCGAGGACATCATCCATGATCTGAAAGCCGGCACCAAGAAGCTGCCC
>JBFFCR010000203.1:0-7126 GCA_041559855.1 Anaerolineae bacterium
AGTCCACGTCCTGATAGCGAGGGATCCGCTTCTTGGTGACGGGGTGGCGGTACAGCAGGCTGTTCACCAGGTCGCCTGTGGCCAACGATTCGGCGATATTCCCGACGTCCTTGGCCTGGACTCTCAGGTAGAGGATGCCGTCTGGTTCAACAGTGACAATAGGACCGACCTCGCATAGCCCGTGACAGCCAGTGCGCTTGACCACGACTGGCAGACCCAGCCGAGCCACTTCAGCCTCTATCAGCGACTGCAACTGATCGGAGCGATGGGCCTCGCAACCGGTCCCCCGGCAGATTGTCACCACCTTATTCTCAGTCATCGGTCACTCCCCTTTTCCTCAACCTTCCCGTGCGTCGCGGAAGGTTCGTGCGTTGCGTTAGCACGCAGGAGCCGTCTGTCCCATCAAAGCAGGAGCCTGTTCCAGAGCCACCTCTGCGGTCGGCTGGGAGAGTGCTGCTGCGCTCAAGGTGGCCACGAGTTGGCGCGCCTTGTCAGGGTTCATGTCCCCGTGAGTATCCTCATTGACCACAACGACAGGACCCAATGCACAGGCCCCCAGGCACATAACGATTTCCAGGGTAAACCTGCGATCGGGCGTTGTCTCGCCAGCCTTGATCTGCAGATCACGCTCGAACTGCTCCAGAATTGGTACGGCACCCCTCACGTGGCAAGCAGTTCCCAAACAGACCTTGATGGTGAACTCGCCTCGGGGCTCCAGGCTGAATGCGCGGAAAAAGGTAGCCATCCGGTAGACTTCGCCAAGCGGGACGCGCAGTCTCTCCGCAGTGTGGACCAGAGCCTGCCGCGGAAGATAGCCGTACTCCGCCTGGATATCCTGCAGGATGGCCAGGGTTACCGTGCTATCAGCACCGTAGCTGTCGATGATCTCTGTTACGCGCTGAAACTCGTGCACGCTCATCTGTCCCCTGACCTCCTCTCTCCGATGACCATGTCTCCCTTGGCGATCTGTTTCCAGCGGGGGATCCGTCGGGTCAGGCACTCGGTCCAGCAGATGCCACAGCCCGTGCACCTGGACTGGTCGACATAGCGGGCCTTTTTGCGCACTCGCACGGTAAAGTTGCCAACATAGCCAGAAACTTCGTCCACCTCACTCCAGGTCAGGAGCTCAATCTTGGGATGTCGACCGACATCCATCATTTTCGGGCCGAGAATTCAGGTGGCACAGTCAAGGGTTGGGAAGGTCTTGTCCAGTAAGGCCATATGCCCGCCAATCGACGGCTCGCGCTCCACGAGGTAGACCTGGTAGCCAGCGTTGGCAATGGTCAGAGCCGCCTGGATGCCGGCTATGCCTGCCCCAACCACCATCGCCTTATCGGTCACCGGTGAGCGCCGGGCATGGAGCGGCTCCTGGAGGGCCACACGGGCCACGGCGGCGCTGACCAGGCGCTTGGCTTTGGCCGTAGCCAGTGCCGTATCCTTGCTGATCCAGGACACATGCTCACGGATGTTTGCCATCTCAAAGTAGTAAGGGTTCAGGCCTGCTTCTTGCAGCACACCCTGAAATGTGGTTTCGTGCATCCGTGGGGTGCAAGAGGCTACAACCACACGATTGAGCCCGAGCTCCTGAATGTCCTGTCTGATCATCTTCTGGCCCGGTTCGGCGCAGGTGTACTTGCTGTCGCGGGCCACGGTCACGTGGGGTAACCCGCCTGCAAAGCGGACCACATCGGCTACATCCACAGTGGCTGCGATATTCACGCCACACTGGCAGATGTAGACGCCAATCTTGATCTCCTCCATGCTCACACCTCCATCGGCTCGAGCGGGACGATGTTGTGCTTCAGTCCCAGTGCCTTCTCCGGCAGCTCGAATGCCAGGCCCAGCAGCTGGGTCAGGTACAGAATCGGCATGTGCACAGGCTGGCCAAGCGTTTTGGACACCTGCCCCTGATATGATTCAAGGTTCATCTGGCACAATGGACACACAGTGACAATGCAGTCAGCCCCTTCGACGGCCTTGATAAGATCGCTCACCAGCTTGATCCCGACCTCGCGCTTGGTAGTAGAGAGAGTGCCGCCGCAGCATGCCGCTTTCAGCGGATTCGGGTGGACCTGCACGCCCAGGGCAGCAAGAACCCGGTCCATCGTCTGTGGGAAGTAGGGGGTGTCGAAGGCACTGTAGGGCCGGACAGTCTGACAGCCATAGTAGGCTGCCACTCGCAGCCCCGCCAGCGATCTAGTTACTCGGGAGGCGATGGCGTCGGTGCCCACATCGTTGGCGATGACGTCCAGTAGATGGCGCACGCGCGGTTTGCCGCTGTAGGTCAGATCATCCACGGCGAGGGCTTGGTTGATCGTAGCCAAGAGCGTTGCGTCTTCTCCGACTTTCTCTTCGGCCTTGCGCAGATTGACGTAGCAGGCGCTACAGCTCGCCACTAGCTGGCTGTCGCCGTTGAGTTGCTCGGCAAGTGCCAGGTTACGGGCCGGCAGGACCAAGGCGAGCAATCGGCTGGTGATCTCGGCTGCGCTGGCGCCGCAGCAGTTCCAGTCTTTGAGCTCTACCAATTCCACGCCCAGCTCGTGCATCACTGCCCGAGCAGAGAGGTCGTACTCTTTGGCAGTGCTCTCAAGGGAGCAGCCGGGAAAGTACAAGTACCTTGTCATTGTTCTCCCTCCAGTTCCTCGACCTTCTCAAAGAGCCGGTCCAGTTTACCCGGACCTGCGACCTTGGGGAGGGAAAGAGGTACCTTGCCGTGGCGCAACATGGCCAGCGCCAGCGGCACATAGTCCACGGCCATCAGCAGGTTCGTGGTGAAAAAGTAGCGAACCATGATTTCCACCTCGTTGGAGCGGCCATAGCGGCGGACCGTCTCCATGAAGGCCCGATAAAAGTTGCTGCTCTCTTTAAAGCGCCGGATTCCTTCCTTCGTCGCCAGCCGTTTCAGAGTGCCGATGGTCTCGGTCAGGGGCAGGTCGCGGGGGCAACGCAGCGTACACGAGTAGCAACTGCTGCACAGCCACAGGGTCTTGCTGTTCAGAACCTCATCCTTGAGGCCAAGCCGGCTCATGTGCCAGAGCTGGCGCGGCGTGTAGTCCATCGCATAGGCGCTGGCGCAGGTTGCCGTGCAGGAGCCGCATTGCATGCAGCTACGCAGCGTCTCCTGGGCTGGAACCAGAGCATGCATAAATGCTCGATCCAGCACCGGTCCGGTCAGATCGATTCGTCTTTCGTCCATGGGTCACTGCCTCCTCGCCTCAGACCCTATAGGCACTGTATCATGGAATATGGCGCCGAACCTTCTTCAGCAACTCTTCCGGGCGAACTGGCTTGGAGATCCATTCGTCTATTGGAAGATAGTCGTCGCTGGGAAACACGGCAGCGTACTCGGTGTCGGCAATGGAGGAGATCATGATGACAGGGATGTCCTTGAGTTCCGGATCGGATTGCATCTCCTCGCTAGCACTCAGCCCATCCAGGACTGTCGTCATCATGATGTCGAGCAGAACCAGATCCGGCTTCCGCTGGCGCATCACGATTAGGGCCTCAGCGCCGTTGGCTGCACTGAGCACGTCGTAGCCATGCGCGCTGAGAATTCTGGTGGTGATCTCGACAAAGTCGGGATCGTCATCTACAATCAGGATTGTGCCGCTGCCTTTATCCTCCACTGTCCAACCTCCTTTTGCCTTGCCCATCCTATCGAACCGAGAACGACACTGGTGTCCGGGACCCGCGCAAAGCGGGCGCCTTTCGCAATCGACGGTGAAGGCGCCTGCTCTGCCTAGGGCTAACTGCCAGGGCCAGCATACTCATCAGACGTCGTCCACTGGCACAGCCGGCAGAACCCACCGGCTGCCATCCTTGATCGTCCTGAGTATGTGATACATCCCCGTTCTTCGAATCCCGGGAATGCAGCCGATCTGCTGAGTCATAAAGCGAACGAGATCCTCACTAGATGTAAACCAAGCCTCCACAAGCAGTTCGCTTCCACCTGTGGTGAGATAGATCGCCCGTGCCTCGGGCAACCTGGAAATCTGTTCCGATATCTGCCCCACCTGGGCAAGTTCCACATTGAGTGTCATGAATGCAATCGTAGGAAAACCGACTCGACCTGCATCGGGCACAGCCGCAACACGGATCACGCAATCAGACAGCAAACGCTCCAACCGCTTGCGAACAGTTGCCTCGGAGACCCCCAGGCGGCGCGCGATCTCTACATTGGAGCTCCGTCCGTCGTGCTGCAGCAAGCAGATGATGGCCCGATCGAGCGAATCAAGGTCGTAGCACATCAGCCTTCCATCACTTACATCAATCGTCAGGATCTCCGTCTCCAGTGACGATAAACATCCATGAATGGCGGAGACGGATACTGATATCGCGATATGCTTCTACCCTACCCATTCGCAGTATAGTGGTTGCAGATTACAGCAGCCGTTACATAGTCGTGACAAGGTTGTGACAGGACGCACAAGGCTATGCAGGGCAGGCTCTCGGCGAGAAGTCAGTTGGATGCTGGATGATCTTTCTGACATCCGAGCATGCAAAAGACATGACAAAGTATCCCAGGGCAGGTCGAGTGGGCGCCCCCCGAGCAGGTCGAGGGGCGCAGTCAGTGCGGGCTATTGCGATCTTTGGAGCAGCAACCGCGGGTAGGTGCAACAGGCCGGCCGAGGCGGGGGACCGGCGTCAATCAGACGCCGTCCCATCCCGGATGTCAGACAAAGCGTCGACATGGCCGGCGGGACTCGTGGTTCCCGCACCCTGTTGGCCTGGCAGCACAAACGTGAACAGAGCGATAGGAAGCGAGACTACGCAGGCAGCGACAGTCACCCAGAAGGGAACCTGCGGGCCGAACCTTTCCCACAACTGCGCGCCGATCCAGGGAAAGGGGAGGGAGAGGAGCCCCAATGAGGTGCCAAACAGGCCGTACGCCAAGCCACACCTCTCCTCGGACACGACTTTCGAGATCAGCGAGTCATAGGCTGGCATGAGGCAGCCCACACCCAGTCCGAAACCTGCCATGGAGGCCGCGAAGGCAGCGAACGTCTGTGCCTGCAACAGCGCCACCAAGCCCCCGGTCTCCAGGAGAAAGCCGCAGAGGATCACGGATCGCTCGCCCACCCTATCGACCAGCCAGCCGGCCAGCGCGGAGGCCGCGATCGTCGCCATGCCCCACGCAGCGTTCAACAAGCCGATTTGCTGGACGTTCATCCCCCCAATCTCGGAGAGATAGATGGGGTACAGCTGGCCGATCAGGTTGAATGCCGTGTCGCCGATGGCATCAGTCACCCAGATCCAGGTCAGGATCCCGCCCGCGAACAGGAGCGCAAACATGGCACCCAGTTGGGTCTTGAGCCCGGCAAGCGTCGGCTTCTCTGTGCCCCTCCTGGGCGCGAAGCGCTGCGCCGTGCCCATCCAGACGCGCACAGCGGTGGCGGCGGCAAAGAGGACGAACGCCACCATCATCATCGACCGGAAGCCCAGGCGATAGGCCAGGAGCCCCGCCAGCGCCGGGCCGATGACCGTGACGATCATGTAGATGCTCTTGGTGAGGCCAAACACCCGCCCCCGCTCCTCCTCCGATGATTCCTCGGCAATGTAGGCGCTGAAACTTGGCCCAACCACAGAGTTCGAGACATAGTCAAAGCACAGCCCTACCAACACCCACTCCCAAGAAGGCGCGAGGAAAAAGATCAACCAGCCGAACACCGAAACGGAACTGCCGATGGCGATGCTGCGCAACCGTCCAATTGTATCGGAAAGCCATCCGCCCAGTATCTGCAAACCGGTAGGCACCAGCGACGCCAGGGTGAAAACCAGCCCGACCTGACCGACATCCGCCCCCAGGTCGATCAGATAGAGAGACATCATGCTGTAGCCCATCTGACCGGCAATGTTGGCCAGGATCATGGCCAGCAGGAACCAGCGCAAGTTTGCATGGAGGAGAGGTTGTTTGCGCTCTGTTGTCATGTCGCATCCGGCAATCACCGACGCTAGCTACCTAGAGCGTCAGCGGCCGTGATAGGTTGGCGCGTCAGAGTCTCTTGATGAAGTAGTGCTCCGTCACACCATGGGGATACCCATCAGACACCCCGTAACTCTGGTATCCCAGCTTGCGGAAGAATCCGGGCGCCTGGAAGTCAAAGCTGTACGTCTGACAGGCAAGGCACCCCGCGTTGCGAGCAATCCGCTCAGCCTCTAAAAGGAGCTTGGTGCCGAGCCCCCTGCCCCGGTACGCATCATCCAGCCACAGATCGTCAAGGATCATGTTCCTGATGGTGGTCCAGGCGAGTAACCCCCCGACAACCTGGCCTGCGCCATCCTTGACGACCAACTTGATGGTGATGCCAGGGTTATCCCTCTCGGCACCCACATGCTCGTCGACATACCAGTACAGCCCGGCGTGAACTGCCTTCAGATCATCCGGGGTCACGGGCTCGCGGAAGGAGCAGGGGTGCGAGGCATTCTCGACAGGCACATGGCCGCTGACAGATTGGAGCCCCGGCAGCAGCCTCTTCATCAGGGTGTACTCTGTGATGCCATCGGGATAGCCGTCGTAGATCCCGAGCACCTGGTATCCGATCTTTTGATAAAACCCTGGAGCCTGGAACGAAAAGCTCTGCGTCTGCGAAGCGATGCAACCCTTCTCGAAGCCGATCCGTTCTGCCTGCAGCACGAGCCTGCTGCCGTGGCCCTGCTTGCGGTGCTCCTCGGACACCCAAAGGGCTTCCAGATGCATGACGCGGAAGATGGAGCTTGCCGTGATCCCGCCGATTACGGCCCCCTCCGGGCTTTTGAGGACCAAACCTATCTCAGCCCCAGGTTCGTCGTATTCCCCATTCGTTTGCTGCCGGTTGAACTGCTCCAAGCGGGCATGGATAAGGTCGGCCTCTTCTTCAGTTGGCGAGTCGCTCAGTGTTAGCCGAGCGGTAGAATGGTCTCTGTTCATCTCCGGGCCTCTTGCCTTGCGAATCGGAGGTTTCGCACGCGGGTACCCGACACGCGCAACCCAGTGACCGACCCTCGCTCGTCACGCTCAAACACGACAAAGTAGGTTGTAGGATAGCCCATCAACGGCTCCCAGTCGTCACTGAAGGCATCGACGAACACCGGCGTTAGCCTGCTGTCTGTGTACTTTCGGCGTTTGCCAATCAGAAAGCCGTCGCCA
>JBFFCR010000204.1:0-7121 GCA_041559855.1 Anaerolineae bacterium
CCGACGCTTGAATACGACTGTGGAACCTGGTTCCATGCGTGCTGGGGACCTGGTGCGTGCCGCAATGGAGGTGTCGCTGGCGGCGGTACCGGGTCTTTTATTTGGCCGCGGTGGGTGAGATGCTCTCTCGCTCGGCTTCGAGCCGATCGCCATCTAATCTCTTCAGTGGTGGCGGCTGCTTGCCTGGCAGAGGGCACCGGCCGCGGGCCACCGTTGGGAGCGGCGTACATACTCTAAGGCAAGGAGGTGAAGAACATTGGTATCAGTTGCATTGAGGTCTGGAGAATCACCGGAGCAGCTACTGAAGCGCTTCCGCAAGAAGGTGCAGAATGAGCGCGTGTTGAGCGATATACGCAAGAAGCGTTTCTTCATGTCCAACGGTGAGAAGAAGCGCATTGCCCTGCGCAAGGCGAAGCGGAGGGAGCGGAACCGCCTGCGCCGCAAGAACCGGCGCAGCTGGCGAAGGTAGTCGCGGATCGGTGTCCGTCTGGGAAGCAAAGACAGACGGCGGAGTGGGATAGGAGGCATGAATCATGCCCAAGATGAAGACATACAAAGCCGCAGCCAAGCGGTTCAAGGTCACGGGAAGAGGAAAGCTACGCCGGCTCAAGGTGCGCCGCAGCCATCTGCGACGCACCAAGTCAAAGCGGGTCCGCCGGAGCTTTGACAAGGACCACAGCCTGGACAAGGTGGATCGGAAGCGCGTGCGGCGACTGTTGGGGCTGAAGCAGCCGCGATAGTGAGCAGAACGCGTTTCACGGCACAGCCGGTGGGAGCGCGCAACGGAGGAGCAATGGGAACTGTGAAAAAGTGGCGCAAAAGGCGCATGGCCAAGCACAAGCACAGAAAGAGACTGAAACGAACAAGATGGCAGCGCCGTAGACTCGGGCACTAGGCGCCGTGTCTGCCTAATGCGCCCCTGGCTCTCCAACCGTACGGTCTGAGAACCAGGGGCGCTGTTGGATCTGTTGCGCTAGAGCCAACTGCTCAGGGCCAGGCTTGCCAGGAAACTCGAGACATTTGTCAAGAGGCTGATGAGCACTGCCTGCCTGACCGACAGGGCCAGGGTCTTGCGGGCCAGGAGATAGAGGAGGAAGGCCTCAAAGCTGACAGCAAAGAGCTCAGTGAAGGCGATGATCAGGCCAGATGGCAGGCCGGCAACGGCTATAGCAGGTGCGCCCAAGCCGGTGATAAGCAAACAGGATAGCGTAGCGATGGCCCAGAGCGGCAAGAGGACCAGAGTGAGAACCAGCCAGATGCGGCGCGGCTTGCCTTCCGTTAGTGACACGATCACGAGCAATGCGGCGAACACAATGGCGCCGATGGCGACGAAAATCCCGGTCGCCCGTATGCCTGCGGGCTGGAATCGCCCCAGCGAGGGCCAGAAGATCCAGCTCACTGGATAGGAAACGAGGTTGATGAGCAACACATATCCCAGCCCGTTCAATAGGCTGCGCCGCCTGAGCTTGAGCCAGCCGCCGAAAGCTGCGGCGGCAGCCAGCATCTCGACGATGATGGTGAGGGCAAAGGTCTGGAAGAAGCCGCCAAAGTTCACCTTGTCGGGCTTGTACAGGCGAGGATCGGAATCTGAAATGACAAGCGTTGTATCCTGAACAGCTATCTGCCAGCCGGCATCGCCCCAAGACGGCAGTGGGTCCCCAAGCAGGGCGCTCTCGCGCACACGGTCTGAGAAGTCGCCAATGACTTTGAAGGGGGGGAGCGCCTCAAAGTCGTACGGGTTGAAAGCGGCTACGCATCTGGCTCCCAAGCATTCCATAGGCTGCCAGGCCTCTATCACGGGGGACAGGTCCAGACACCCCTTCGAATCGCACGTACCGTATTGAAGTAGGAGTGTGGGCTGGCTGCATTCGGCTGTATTGCAGCTGAGGAGCTGAACGCCCTCCAACTCTGGTCGCTCTGCTGTCTCGTACAAAAAGTCCAGCCAGAGGAAGAGGATGGGCATAGCGTTGGCCAACGCGACCGAAACAGGCGCGAGCCAAATTGCCAATAGCACCAGAAGAGCGAGCACGCGGGCTCTGGACACACGTGTCAACATCTCTGCCTCCCTTTGTAGACTCTACCGATGGAAGCGCATTGTCCGTAGTGCTCGATGTCGCGTTTGGCGGACAGCGATCCGAAGAGGTGGAGAACAAGGAGGGCCAGCACCACACCTCCCTCGACATTAGTGTACAAGAGATCTGGTCGGAAGTCAATAGACGAGTGCAAGGGTCAGTGGGGAGCGAGGCGCAAGCTCGGATCTGAGGGCCAGCCGACAGTATCCGGATCCTGAATTGCCAATCGCCAGCACCTGATCTATACTTCCCCCGTTGTAGCCGGAGCGTTTCTCATGGGGAGGAGTAGGTAGGAATGGGTGTCTCTCAAGCATCTGCGAGTGGGGTGGCTGGGACGACGTGGCGTCGTCTGCGCCGGCGCCTGCCACGCTGGCTGGACCAACGCCGGGTCTCAGAGTCGGGCGTGATTATGCTGACGGCCCTCATCGTCGGGGTGGGGGCAGGCCTGGGCGCGGTTATCTTTCGACGGCTTATTGGGGGCGCGGAGACGCTAGCCTACGGAGGTTTGGGCGGGCTATTGAAAGGTATCGCGCCATTCCATCTCCTGATCATCCCTGCCCTTGGCGGCGCCATCGTGGGGCCGTTGGTCTACCGCTTTGCGCGGGAGGCCAAGGGGCACGGGGTTCCGGAGGTGATGGAGGCCATCGCGCTGCGTGGGGGCCGCATTCGGCCCCGTGTGGTGGTAGTCAAGGCGCTGGCCTCGGCAGTTTGTATCGGCAGCGGCGGTTCTGTGGGCCGCGAAGGCCCGATCGCCCAGATCGGTTCGGCGGTGGGTTCCGCGGTGGGCCAGCTCTTTCGCCTGTCCGACGAGCGGGTGCGCAATCTGGTTGCCTGCGGGGCAGCAGGCGGGATCGCTGCTACGTTCAATGCCCCCATCGCCGGCTCGGTCTTTGCCCTGGAGGTGATCCTGGGCCAGTTCCATGCCACGTACTTTGGCGCGGTCGTCATCTCGTCGGTGGTGGCGAGCGTCGTCGCCCACGCGTTTGAGGGTGAGGCGTTGGCCTTTGCTGTCTCCAGTTACGTGTTGGTCAGCCCGTGGGAGTTGCTCTTCTACGCGCTGCTTGGTCTTCTGGCTGCGCTGACTGCTGTCGGCTTTACCCGGCTGCTCTACCTATCCGAGGATCTCTGGGACCAGATCAGGATTCCCGAGTACGTGAAGCCGGTGGTGGGTGGCGTCTTGCTGGGGGTGATCGGCATCTTTGTGTACAAGATCGACGGCTTCCCGAGGGTGTTTGGCGTGGGGTATGACACGATCACGGAAGCGCTGTCCGGTCAACTCGCCCTGCAGGTGACACTGGTGCTCCTCTTTGCCAAGATCCTTGCCACGATCACGACGCTGGGCTCCGGCGGATCGGGCGGTGTCTTTGCGCCCTCGTTGTTCATGGGCGCGATGCTAGGCGAGACGTTTGGCCAGATCGTCCATTCGCTCTTTCCCGCGATCACTGCGCCGGTGGGAGCCTATGCCATGGTCGGCATGGCCGCGGTGTTCAGCGGCGCGGCTCACGCGCCTGTGACGGCCATCCTGATCCTGTTCGAGATGACGGGCGATTACAAGATCATCCTGCCGCTGATGCTGGCGACGGTGATCAGCACGCTGGTCTCGCGTCTGATCAGCCCCGAATCGATCTACACGCTCAAGCTCACGCGGCGTGGGGTCCACCTGAGACAGGGGCAAGACATCGACGTGATGCAGAGCATCACCGTGCGCGAGGCCATGACGACGGAGGTGGACAGCGTGCCGCTTTTCATGTCGCTCGACGAACTGGCCGAGGCGTTCGCGCAGTCACACCATCACGGGTTCCCGGTGGTTGATGAGGCGGGAGAGCTGGCTGGCGTGGTGAGCATCCAGGATCTGGAGCGAGCCAAGGCTGCGGGACCTATTGTGGGCAGAGTGGTGGGCGAGATCGCGACCCGGGACGGCCTGCAGGTGGCTTATCCGTACGAGCCAATGTGGAAGGCGCTGCGCCGATTGGGCAGGCGTGACCTGGGCCGCTTGCCTGTGGTCGAGGAGGAAGGTTCGCGGCGACTGGTGGGGCTGGTTCGGCGGTCGGATATCATCCGCGCGTATGACCGGGCCATGGCCGCGCGCGCCCATCACCAGCACCGGGCCGACGTGCTACGCCTGGGCCAGGTGGATAACACGAGGATGCTGCAGCTACGGATTCCTTCAGACTCTCCCGCTGTTGGGCAGCGGATCAGCGACCTTCCCCTGCCGGACGAGTGTCTCATCATCTCGGTCAGACGGGGCCGGAAGCTGCACATGGCGCACGGGTACACGACCCTGGAGCACGGTGACCGGCTGACTATCTTTGCCGGCTCTGGTTGCGCTCTGGATGTGCAGCAGCTTCTGACCGGTAGTTCTGCCGACGGCTTGGAAGACGGCTGATCCGCACCGGGCAGCTGTTCGCCGGTCAGAATGGCTGCCGTAGGTCGGTCTCCTGGGTGTGAAGGGCTAGTTGTCGGGTGCTCCGCCGTTTACCCAGTCGCTGATTGCCTGGATCTCGGCGTCGGGCAGCTTGGGCGCTCCTCTGGGCATCCGGCCGCTGACGATCGCCTGAACCAGGCTGCTGTCTGCCGCACTTCCGGGAACCACGACCGGGCCGGAGCCAGATCCGGTGATGACGTCGGAGTAGCTGCTGAGACTGAGGCCCGCGTCTGGCGACGCCCCGCCGTGACAGCGCACACAGCGAGACTCGAATATGGGCAGGATGTCTGCGGAGAAGGACGGAAGAGGCGCGGTGGTTCCGGCGGCAGGTGGTTCCGTGGGGCTCGCAGTTGCCGGTGGCTCCGCGCTCGTTTTTGTCAGCGCAAGGTACCCAACCAGCAGGGCAGACCAGAGCGCGACAACGACGAGGACGACCACTGCCTGGCGCAAGATCTGTGCGGATGTGATCCGTGCCGGTGCTCGCTTTGACGGACGTGATGATTTGCCTTTTCTCGGACTTTTGGTCATCTCTGCCCTCCTAGAAGCCGTACACGATCGATCCGCCCACAAAACCCAACACCACGGGAAGCAAGGCGACTCCGACAAAGCCGGCGACGTAGATGATCCTTGTGGATGGGTTCCAGAGCAGGTCAGGCTTCCGCCACCGCGCGAACGATACGACGGTAGCCAGCAGAAGGAGGCTGACGCCGAGAAAGATCTTGAGGTTCAGGTAGGGCGCTGCGCCGCCAAAGTGGACAAAGTTGTCGCGCAGGCCAGCCAGGCCCGCCAGCGCGGTACCGGCTGCCGTCACGGCGATGCAAAAGAACGCGAGCGTCTCAGCCAGCTCGTTTCTGCGCCACAAGGCGAATAGGACGCACAGCACGCCGACGGTCCCAAATGCCGCGGGATAGTGCACTATCAGGGAGTGCCACGGGTGAATGTGTATCAGCGCATTCACCACACGCTCAACGAATGCCATAGCGCCTGCTCCTTTCGTGCTCACAGCGAACCACACGCCACACAACGACGCAGCAACTATACCACGAGGAGGAATGACTGTCAAGGGCGCGTATTCTCGCTCGCATCCGCCCTGCGGCGCACGGGGAAGAATCACTAGTTGTCAGGGATGTGGGACGGTGTTAGAATGTTGGTAGCAACGGGTACAGGGGCAGCCAGTGGGTCGGCGGCGCCCGAGCCCTTGTGGGGCAGCGGTTCCTTGCTTGAAGCTTGATCAGCGGAAGGAGTGGTCATGAGCACAACGCTTAGGGGCATCGTCGCGGGAACGTTCTTCCTCCTTATCTTCCTCTCGGGCCTGTGGCTCAGCAGGAGGGGAAGGCCGCTCCACGCGGGCATCGCGACAATCCACAAGCTGATCTCACTCGGCGCCGGGGTCTTTATGGGCGTCACCATTCACCAACTGAACCAGGTGGCCCCGCTGGGTGCCACAGAATGGCTGGCGGTTGCAGCCGCCGGTCTCTTTACTGCAGGGACGGTTGCTTCCGGCGGAGCGCTGAGTTTTGAGCGGCCGGCGCCGGTGGCTGTGCTCAGGGTGCACCAGATCCTGCCCGTCCTGACCACGCTCTCCTGCGGTGTGGTTCTGTATCTTCTGCTAGGCCCTGCGTAGGTAGGGTATGTAGTCCGCGGTCGCTGCCGCTATCTCGTCGCAAGCTCACAGGGCACCCCCATCTCTCGCTGCCTGTGGGGGCAAGTCTTCCTCTTCCTGCAGCGGGTTGAATCCCTTGCCGAGTATGTCCTGGGCCGGTGACACGATGACAAAAGCCTTCGGGTCGGCGGTGCTCACCAGGGACTTGAGCTGCGCCACCTCGGTGACGGTAAGCGCGCACATGAGAATCGCGTGCTGCTGGTTCGTGTACATGCCGGTGCCGCTGATGGCCGTGACACCCCGTTCCATCTGGCGCAGAATGCAATCGGCGACTGCCTGGGGCCTGTCGGTGATGATGTAGGCCAAGAGCTTGCGTCGCTGCCGGCTTGGACGAAACCATGCACGCCATCGCCCGGCACGCTTTTGGGGTTCCGCGCCCAGGCCGGGCAGGCTAGGCAAGTGGAAGTCCTCGTAGCGGGGGAGCACTTCGCCACTTGCCTGTTGCAGGCCGACGGTCAGCAAGGCCATGAGTATCAGGATGCCGTTAAGGATGATGCCAGCAACCAGGATGATGTGTCCCGGCACACTGCCGATGGCAGCCTTGGACAGAAACTCCTGCCAGGAGGTCGCCGGGGTGGGATGCAGCCAGATCTTGGACAGCCAGGCGAGGCCCAGGATGACGTAGATCCAGATATAGTTGCGGCGCAAGCGCCTGCCGAGCGCCTCCAACATGGAGATGGGGTGCTGTGGGTGGAGCAGGTTCTCGGCCAGGCTTTCGGCCCAGTCGGGCGCAGGGTGGAATGGCGGCACCAGCATGGTGGCGAAAAAGTCGGTTTCCATGAGCCGCACCCGATAGCTCCACAGTTCATAGTAGCGGTAGCGGCGCGCCTCGATGTATAGGAATAGCGTGACCAACAGGACGTTGAGGATGATCAGTCGGTGGTCCTCCACGGCGGTCCGGCTATAGGCGAAGGAGATGGCAGCCCCCGTGGTGACGACCGCCCAATTCGTGGTGGTGTCC
>JBFFCR010000205.1:0-7111 GCA_041559855.1 Anaerolineae bacterium
GAGAGGAGCTCCTCGTCGAGTGGCTGAATGAGTTGCTCTTTCTTGCCGAGCAACAGGAGCTCCTGTTCACCGAGTTTTACATCGAATCGCTGACGGACGCCACACCAGCAGCCCAAGCAGCGCTGGCGGCACATGTCGGAGGAGCTGTCACCCCCGTCGCCAGGGCACACATCAAGGCGGCGACCTATCATGACCTGAAGCTGGTAGAGAGTGAGGCAGGTTGGTCCGCCACGATCACTTTTGATGTCTGACAACTGCTTAGCGTCCGTGACCTGGGATCTGCACGGTCTCGGCTACCGGAAAGGATAGGATAATGGTAAGCAAAGCGGATCTTGTGCGTGTTAGCGAGTATGCCTGGGAGATCCCCAAAGGTTACCGACAAAACATGAAGGTGCCAGCCCGGATCTATGCCAGCGAGCAGCTGCTGGAGATGGCCTTCCGCGACAACACGATGGAGCAACTCGTAAACACCGCCGCCATGCCGGGCGTGGTTAGGCGTGTCCTGGTCATGCCAGATGCCCACCAGGGCTATGGCCTGCCTATCGGCGGCGTAGTAGCGACCCGCCACCCCGACGGCGTAATCTCACCCGGGGGCGTGGGCTATGATATCAACTGCGGCGTGCGACTCATGGGCTCAGGATTGCTCGCTGGCGAGGTAAGGGATGAGATAAGCGGGTTGATCTCTGCCCTGTTCCGTAACATCCCCAGCGGAGTCGGCAAGGGTGGAGGGGCGCGCCAGGTGTCGACCCGCGAGATGGACGAGGTCATGGACAAGGGAGCAGTCTGGGCGGTGAAGGCTGGCTATGGACTGCAAGAGGATCTGGAGCGCCTGGAAGAGGGAGGAGCCATGGCCGGGGCAGACCCTTCCGCTGTGAGCGCCAGGGCCAAGCAGCGGGGCGGGCCTCAACTGGGCACACTGGGGTCAGGCAACCACTTTATCGAGATCCAGGAGGTAGAGGAGATCTTTGACGCGGAGGTTGCCCGCGCCTTTGGCCTGTTCGAGGGACAGCTCGCCCTCTCGATCCACTCCGGTTCGCGCGGGCTGGGGCATCAGGTGTGTAGCGATTATGTAAAAACGCTGCAGGCAGCCGTCCACAAGTACAACATCGAATTGCCCGACCGGCAGTTGGTGTGCGCGCCGCTTAGCTCGCCCGAGGGACGCCGCTATTTCGGCGCGATGGTGTCGGCAGCCAACTACGCCTGGGCCAACCGGCAATGCATGGCCCACCTGGCCCGTCGGAGCTTTGAGGAGGTCTTGGCGGGCAAGGTGCGCAGCTTTGACCTGCGCACCATCTACGATGTGGCCCATAACATCGCCAAGATAGAGGATCATCTTGTTGATGGAAAAACGACCAGGCTCATTGTCCACCGCAAGGGGGCAACGCGCGCCTTTGGCCCGGGTCACCCTGAGGTAACCCCGGTATATCGCGCGGTGGGCCAGCCGGTCCTCGTACCGGGCGACATGGGTACCGCCTCGTATGTGCTGGCAGGGACTGCTTCCGCCCTCGAAGAGACCTTTGGCTCAAGCTGCCACGGCGCCGGGCGGACCATGAGCCGCAGCGCAGCCAAGAAAAAGATCCACGGCGCAACGCTACGCCGCGAGTTGGAGGAGCAGGGCATCCACGTGCGGGCGGAGAGCCTGGCGGGACTGGCCGAGGAGACCCCCGACGCGTACAAGGACATCGATGCCGTCATTGAGGTGGTGCACGGCGCAGGTCTCGCGCGCAAAGTGGCCCGGCTGCGCCCCTTGGCGGTGATGAAGGGCTAGGATCCTTGGAAGGAAAGCGCATGCCGAATTGCCAGATCGTTGATGCCTTCCCAGCCTTCCTCGAGCTCTGGCCGTCTATGCGGCAACTATCCATAGACGAGCAACTGGACGCCTGGGAACACAGGTACATGGCACAGTGGCCCGAGTTGCTGTCCATGCAAAAGGCTTGTTACGCGGAGGATGGGGAGGACTGGCGTCAGATCGCTCGAGAGATGGTCTTTCCCCAGCTGGCCGAGAGAGTGCCGGGGATGGAAGAGATCCACGGGCACTTGCTGTCCTTGTGCCAGCCGGTCTATGCCAGGGCACAGGCGTCCCTCGGCTTCGAGAGCGATCTCATCGCCGTGATCTATGCTGGGATAGGCTGTGGCGCCGGCTGGGTGACCACCTACCAGGGCACGCCGGCGATCCTGTTTGGCCTAGAGAACGCAGCGGAAGAAGGCTGGACCGGACAGGCGGTTCTCAGCGGTCTGATCGCCCACGAGATCGGACACGTGGCTCACTTTTACTGGCGTGAGCAGGGCGACCTGCCGCGCGGCTCCGGGCCCTGGTGGCAGCTCTACGCGGAGGGCTTTGCCCAGCGCTGCGAGCACGTGATCCTCAAACTGGATTCCTGGCACATGGGGGGACAGCAGGAAGGCTGGCAGGCGTGGTGCCAGGCCAACGAGGGACGGTTGGCAGCCGAGTTTCTGTGCGCTGTGGACAAGGGTGAATCGGTCCGGCCCTTCTTTGGCTCGTGGTACAACATCGAGGGATGGAAACAGACGGGCTATTATCTCGGCCATCGTGTGATCCGGCGTCTCGAGACCGGCATGGACCTGCGCGAGATTGCCCTTCTGGGAGAGATCGAACCGCTGATGAGGCGAGAGCTGGAGGTTCTCGCAGCGGGGACGGCTGCTGCAGAGGCAGGATCATGATTGAGATGCCGCCTCCCGTATCAAGAGAGCTAGGATGAGGCTCGAGGGCGCGCTGTTAGAGGGCCGCTTCGTTGCCCGGCACAATCGCTTCCTGGTCACGGTTGAGGTAGCCGGCAGCGAAGTGAGCGCGCACCTGCCCAACTCTGGGCGGCTGCTGGAGTTGCTGGTGCCGGGGAGGCGCGCTGTCCTGGTGGAGAGGCCAGCTGCCGGGCGCAGGACCAAATACGATCTGAGTCTGGTCCAGCACAAAGGCCGCTGGGTTTCGGTTGATGCGCGGCTGCCTAACGACCTGGTCGAAGAGGCACTTTGGTCAGGGCGATTGGATGCTCTGACAGGCTATCCGATCGTGCATCGCGAGGTGACCTTTGGCCGCAGCCGCTTTTACTTTCTACTTGAATCGCCCCAGAGGTTACCCTGCCTTGTCGAGGTAAAGTCGATCACGCTGGTGATCGATGGCGTGGGCTGTTTCCCGGACGCGGTGACTGCGCGGGGGCGCAGGCATCTGAACGAGCTTGCCCAGGCTGCGGCAGAGGACTACCGGGCAGCTGTGCTCTTTTGCGTTCAGCGGGACGATGCAAAGGGCATGCGCCCCCACGATGAATCGGACCCAGCCTTTGGTCAGGCGCTACGCGACGCCGTTGCCCAGGGCGTAGAGGTCTATGCGTACGCCTGTCGCGTGGACCCCGGGGAAGTGGCGATTACCCAACGGCTACCTGTCTATCTGTAGCTACCGCATGCGCATGGATGCGGTTGCCACTGCAGCTCACCGGCCCGCATTGACAAAGCGGCGCCTTCTGGTACAATCAGCCCAATCTTTCCACGAGGAAGTGCAATGCGCCATCGAAGCCAGGCCGCCGTACCAATCCTCGCAGTATTGCTGGCAGCAATGCTGGCAGCCTGCGCGGCACCCGAGCCCACACCCAGCGTAGTCGTGCTGGCT
The DNA here is from genome assembly GCA_041559855.1 of Anaerolineae bacterium. Lineage (GTDB taxonomy): Bacteria > Chloroflexota > Anaerolineae > JAAYZQ01 > JAAYZQ01 > JBFFCR01. The sequence continues at coordinate 3,623 of JBFFCR010000205.1, forward strand.
CCGACGCTGGCCCCAACCTTTACGGCGACGCCCAAACCCACAGCTACGCCGTCACCCTCGGCTACGGCAACCGAGTCGCCCACGCCCACACCGTCAGCTACGATGACGCACACTCCCTCTGCCACCGTCACAAGGAGGCCCACCGCCACGCCCAGCCAGACTGCTACCGCCACCCCCACGCCAACTGCGACGCGAAAACCCAGACCCCCAACGCCGACACCCACACCCAGTGACGGATTCACATTTGACATCACGATGCAGCGGATGCTGCAAATCGACGAGAATGGGGGTGTTCTCGGGAATCACAACATCTATGTTCACGCCTACACCGCCAATGGAGATCCACTGGATGGTGTCGTCATCTGTCGCGTCTATGCGCTGCAGCTCCAGCCGCCTGATCCCCACGCCTGTGGCATCACCGGCGAGACAGGACCGGGGCGAATGCACTTTGACGTATATGGCGGGGACATTGTATACGTCGCCACCGTAGACCCGGAGCATCGCCCCCTAAGCCCATACACAAGAAGGCTGGAACAAGAGCCAGCTCTCATGGAGGACCTGCAAGAGCTAGTGGACAATGGCTACTGCGAAAGCATCCAGGACTGCGAAGAGCGCATCCCCATCAACCAGATCGTGCGTTTTCACTATTCCTACGAGGTTCACTTCACGCGGCGCAGGTGATGGCAGGTTCCAGCGGCTGTCGAGCCGTCGTGCTAGCGAGAGATAGGTCCAGGGGAACGAGAGGCAAAGGACCGAAACCGCGTGTGTCCAGTGAAGTCGCCAGACCTTGCAGCTCATCTCCTGCCAGCCCCAGCTTCGTAGCCCCTGCTGCCAAAGGCAACTCGTCTCTTCCTGCGCGGGCTACTTCAGGAGGTCTGCCAGTCCGGCAAAGGACACACGCGAAGTGAGGTCCAAGCTGAGAGGCGTGACAGACACCTCCCGCGCCACAAAGACCGCGTGGACATCTGAATCAGGTTCGAGGGTAGCCCGGTCCACAATCACATCATAGTTTAGACGCCGTTTCTCAGCCAGATGGCGGCGCCCGCTGGGCAGCACCTGGTAGTAGCGTTGGCGCGACAGCCGAGTCACCCGCCAGGGTGTGTCCGGTGTCGCGCTACTGGGTACCTCGAGCTTGAGCAAGTCCACATCGGCCGGGAGTTGCCGAGCGAGCATACGCTCGGCAAAGAAACGGGTAAAGTGAGCAGCTACCGAGAAATCCACTGCCTCTGAGTGGTTGTAGTGGAACTCCTTTGCGGTCTCCAGGCTTGCAGCCAGTGCAGGCACGCCCTGATCTGCGGCCTCCAAGGCTGCGCCAACCGTGCCTGACGAGGTCACGCCAGAGCCGACGTTCTCGCCAAAGTTGATGCCTGCCACGCAGAGAGCGGGTTTCCGGGATACTACCTCCAGCAGCGCATAGAGCACCGCCTGAGCGGGAGAGCCATGGATTCCATACGCAGGCACCGGCTGCCCGTCGACCTGGTACTCGACGGTGTGGATCGAACCGTCGTGAGAGGCCAAGAAGCTGCGGCCAGCTCCCGTCTGCTGACCGCACGGTGCTGACACGACAAGTTCTCCCAGGGGCAGCAGTGCGCGGACGGCTGCGCGCAAGCCCGGCGACTCTATGCCGTCGTCACTGGTTGCCAAGATTAGCGGGCGCTGTTTCGCAATCACGAGGGCCGCCTCCATGTTCAGGATGCAGCCCGATTATAGCAGATCTCTGAGTTGTGCGCACCTGCCCAGGATGCATTGGTAGGCACGTCCTAGAAGCATAGTGATGAAGCAGACAACGCGAAGGGATGGTCCTTTGGAGGCACATGAGCCCATGCAGCGCGGCACGGTGCTGCGCCGCGCGGCTCCGTGGCTCGTGAACTCGCGTATTGACTAGCTGAGGAGTATCTCTTGGCTGGGAAGGTTGCGCCCGTTGTTGCCACTGATCTGCGAGTGGACGAGGTCAGTGAGATCTGTGGTAGTCAAGGAGTTATAGTGCTGGCAGGAAAGGAGCATGGCCTTGTTGTGGTTCGGGTCCAGGCAGAGAAGCGGTACTCCGGCGCGATCCTTGAAGAAGGAGAGCACAAACTGAGCGTCGGGCTCGGTCGAGTCGACGACAATCATGTCGGGACAGAGCGACTTCAGGTTCTCTACCGCGCTGCCACTCGGGCCGCTCACCCGGATCACGTCTAGCCGGTGCTGGTTCCCGAGGCTGGTCTCGACGATGTCGATCAACAAGGAGTTTCCGTAGAGCGCTACCACGCATCGTCTTTGCATCCCACACACCGTCTTTCCTGCATTGCACTGCAGCGTGACTGTCGATCCCGGTCCTGGTGCTGTTAGCCTGTCCTTATCCGGAGCCCCGGAGAGCGCGGGCATGTGGGCTCCCGCGCCTACGCACTTGGGCCTTCGGCGCGCTCTCCCCCCCGGGAGCGACGCCGAAGGCCGCGTGCGCACTCTATCTGTGCATGCTAGAGCCTTGCCCTAGCGGTTGCCATTTCCCGATGAGCTGCCGCTGGACGAGCCGCTGCCCGATGAGTTGCTACCCGACGAGCCACTGCCCGACGAACCACTCCCGGACTTGGAATCCTTCCTGAAAAGGTTCCACAGCCATTGGAAGCCTACCGGAGCATTGTCATCTGCAGGACCAGGCCCGTAGCTGGGGGCTTCGCCTTCATAGGGACCCATCGCCCCGTCCGTGCCGTCCGAACCAGGGCCAAGTTGCGCGTCGTCATTGTGATTGCCGCTCTGCGTACCGGTGCCGGTGCCATCGAGCAAGCCATCAGCCTCTGGCTGTCCTTGCGACGCGCCGCCTGGCTGGCCGACCGGGCCTGCTGCGTTCGGATCCGCCTCCCAGTTGGTTCGATTCTGCTCACCGCTGGCCTCGCCCTCGCCGGTGTGGAGCTCGGCGCGCACTCGCTCCATGGAGCGAAGGAGGGCTCTCACCGGCTCTTGCTGCTGGGGCGCGGCGTCAACGGCTGACGTCATCACCTGATGCTGCGCCTGAATGATGTTCTGCAAGCGGTTCTGCGCCTGGAACTTGAGCTGCTCGTCACCGCTGACCTGATTCGCAGCCTGGAATGCCAGCGATACCTGCTGTTGAGCTTTGAAGGCCGTTTCCCCTTCTACTTCGGTGCCATCGGCCACCATCTGGGCGATCTCGCTCAAGCGATTCTGAGCCAGCTCCGCGGCCAACTCGGCTCTAGCCTCAGGGTCCGATGTCAATTCCATCCGCGCCTGCTCAGCCGTGAGCTTGAGGCCGTACAGCGGACTCCCTGGCAGACTTGCTGCCGCAGCCTGGCCCACACCAAAGACCAGTCCAAAGACCATCAACGTCGCTATCAAAGCACCTGCCAACTTTACTCTCATGTTGCCTGCCCTCCACACATAGTTTCTTTGTTTTGTTGCTTTTTGCGCTCGACGCCGGGCCGCTTCCCTCAAGAATCGGCGCCGTCCTCGAAGCAAACGGTTCGGGGGTGTGGGGGGAGGCTCAGAGAGAGC
>JBFFCR010000206.1:0-7067 GCA_041559855.1 Anaerolineae bacterium
CGTCACTGTCCTGCCCGAACCCTTTGCGATGCGCCGCTTGCGGCTGGCGTTGATGATCCGCGGGTTGTGGCGCTCGCCGGGCGTCATCGAGTTGATAATTGCCTCGATCATCTTCATCTGCTTGTCAGTCACGTCGGGCGCCAGCCCCGCCGTGAGCTGTGACATGCCAGGAATCATGTCCAACAACTGGCCAATCGGCCCCATCTTTTTGAGCTGCTGGAGCTGATCCCGGAAATCCTCCAGATCAAACTCTCCCTTGACCAGCTTCCTGCCCGCTTTCAGGGCCAGCTCCTGGTCCATGACATCCTGGGCCTTCTCGATGGCCGTAAGGACATCCCCCATGCCCAGGATACGGCTCGCCAGCCGATCGGGATAAAAGACCTCAAGGGCGTCCGTCTTTTCGCCCACACCCAGATACTTGATCGGCACGCCTGTCACCGAGCGCACCGAAATGGCTGCACCGCCACGGGCATCACCGTCTACTTTGGTCAGGATCAGGCCCGTGATCCCCACACGCTCGTTGAACTCCTCGGCCACCCGCACGGCATCCTGCCCGGTCATGGCATCCACCACCAGGAGCACCTCCTGGGGGTTCGTCTTGGCCTTGACCTCCTCAAGCTCGCGCATCAGTTGGTCGTCGATGTGCAGGCGCCCCGCAGTGTCCAGCAACACCACACTGTACGCTGACTCCCGCGCCCGCTTGACTGCGTTGGCACAGATCCGGGGCGGCGGAACCTTGTCGCCTTCGCTGTGGACGGGCACATCGATCTGCCGGCCCAACACCTCGAGCTGTGTGATGGCTGCCGGACGCCGCGTGTCGGCAGCCACCATCAACGGTCGCTGCCCGCTCTTGCGTAACGTTGTCGCCAGCTTGGCCGCGTGCGTCGTCTTGCCCGATCCCTGGAGACCTACCAGCATGATCACATGCGGTGAAGGGCCTGAGAGGTCCAGGCGGGCAGGCTCGCCCAGTGTGGCAATCAACTCCTCATGGACAATCTTGATAACCTGTTGGGCGGGCGTCAGGCTTCTCATCACCTCGGCGCCAAGCGCCCGCTCGCGTACGCGCTTCAGAAAGTCCTTTACAACCCGAAAGTTGACATCGGCTTCCAAAAGCGCCAACCGGACCTCGCGAAGCGCGGCATCTACATCTGCCTCGCTCAGCTTGCCCCGGTTGGACAGGCCAGAAAACACGCTCTGCAATTTGCCCGACAGGTTCTCAAACACGAACTAGTTCCTGATGATTAGTTCCTCAGTATCGAGCCTATATTGTATGACAGAAGCTCGATTTCGTCAAGCTAGGGGACGCCACTTGCCACATTGCGCACCAACCGCCCGATCAAGGACTAATCCCTTCGTCAACTCGTCGCACAGATCAGGTACCCAACATCCCTCCCACCAGGTCGCGTTGTCCCCTCGCGAATTGCCCGGCGAGCATCGGCTTCTTGCCGGCGAGTTGCACCTCCAGCAACTCCAGTAGCCCCACCCCAGTGATTACGCCAATGCCCTCACCTTTCTCCCGCACCTGGCCCCACTGCCCCTCACCCTGCCAGCCAGGCTCGGGCCTGGCGCGCAGCACCTTTAGCCGTTCGCCCTGCCAGGTTGTATAGGCCCCGGGCCACGGATCGCACGCCCGCACCTGCCGATCCAGGTAAGCAGCCGGCCTGCGCCAGTCGAGCAACCCATCCTTCTTTTCTAGCTGACGGCAATGGGTGGCCTGGGCTTCGTCCTGGGGTTGTGGCTGGATCCTCCCGTCGAGCCAACCGGCCAGGGTCTCGATCAAGAGCTGTGCCCCGAGTTCGGCGAGCTTGGCCGTCAGCGAGCCAGTCGTATCGTCGGGCGCGATGGGACATTCCGCCTGCCCCAGTACCGGACCCGTATCCAGGCCCTCATCCATGCGCATGGTCGTGATGCCCGTCACGTCGTCCCCATTCAGGATGGCAGCCGCGATCGGCGCCGCCCCGCGATAGCGCGGCAGCAGCGAAGCGTGCACATTGATGCAGCCGTACGGCGGCAGGCTCAGTACTGCCCCGGGCAGGATCTGCCCAAAGGCGGCGACAACGATGGTTTCGGGACGCCACTCCGCCAGATGGGCGATCACCTCCGGGCCGCGCAGTGTCTCCGGCTGAAAGAGGGCCAGGTCCCGCGCCAACGCCACTTGCTTGACCGGGGATTCGACCAGCTTGCGCCCCCGCCCCGCCCGCCTGTCTGGCTGGGTCACCACGCCTACCGCCTCGTGATACTCATCCAGCGCGCACAAGGTCGGGACGGCGAATTGGGGCGTGCCCATGAAAACAACTCGTGCCATGATCCTCCATCCTCCCGGAATGCTCTGCCATGTGGCCAATCGAAACTCCAGGTCGCTACGCACACCCGGCAAGCGTATTCCCCGGCAACCGGTCCTGCCTGAGAATTGTATCACACCTCCACATGCGAGCCAAACGCTGCGTGCGACCTGCATGTTTGACAATCGCTGGCGGCGCTGATACAATGCCTTTGCTTCTTCTTAGCCGTCAAGCCAGCAGTACATGCCTGAGTACAGATACAGAGGAGTTCCCAGCTTGTCGCTACAGCCTAAACGATGGCGGGTCGCGCCGCCGGTGAGCGCAGAGGATCTGGCCCGGTTTCCCGGCCTGCAACCCCTCCTCGTGCAATTGCTCCACAACCGCGAGATCCACGACCCGCGCGAGGCCCAGGACTTTCTCCAGGGACAGACTCCCGGGCCTTCGCCGTTCAAGCTCAAGGGCATGAACCAAGCAGTATCCCGCCTCTCGATCGCAATACGCAGCGGCGAGCCGATTGCCGTATTCGGCGACTTTGACGCCGACGGGGTTACAGCCACCGTGTTGATGGTCCAGGCGCTTTCGGCCCTGGGTGCTCAGGTAACACCCTATATCCCCAGCCGCGTCGATGAAGGCTACGGCCTGAACATCGAAGCACTGCGCGGCCTCTGGAGCGATGGAGTGCGCCTGGTAGTGACCGTCGATTGCGGCATCCGCTCTATCCACGAGGTGGAACAGGCCAGCCGCGGCATGGACCTGATCGTGACCGATCACCACTCCGTTGGCGACGCTCTACCGCCCGCTCTGGCAGTCATCAACCCCAAACAGCCGGATTGCCCCTATCCCTTCAAAGATCTGGCAGGGGTGGGCGTGGCCTTCAAGCTGGCCCAGGGCCTGTTCCTCGCCCAGGAGCAGAAAGGAAACCCCGCCACGCTGCCAGTCGACGATCTGCTCGACCTGGTGGCGCTGGGCACCGTGGCCGATCTGGCCCCGCTGCGGGGCGAAAACCGCGCATTGGTGCGACGCGGTCTGGAAAAGCTGGGATCCCCCCGTCCGGGCGTCGAAGCGCTCATGGCTGAAGCGGGCGTCCGCCGGGACGCAGTGGATGCCTCCGCCATCGGCTTCCGGCTTGGGCCGCGACTCAATGCCGCCGGGCGTCTCAATGAGGTCATGCTGGCGTACAACCTGCTAACCGGCACCGATCCCCTAGAGACCAGGCAGTTGGCCATGCAACTGGGCAACCTCAACCAGCGCCGCCAGGAACTAACAGAACGCGCAGTGGCCGAAGCCGAGGAGCAGGTACGGGCTGGCGACCCAGACGCCCGTCTCTTGCTGGTAGCAAGCACCGACTTTCTCTCTGGCATCGTGGGACTGGCTGCCAGCCGCCTCACCGAGGCTCACTACCGCCCCACCGTGGTGGTAGAGTTGGGCCCTGAAAAGAGCCGCGGCTCGTGCCGTTCCATCCCCGGTTTTGACATCACCAGGGCCCTCGATCGCTGCCAGGACCTGTTGATCCGCCACGGCGGGCACGCGGCAGCGGCCGGTTTTACCGTAGAAACCGGCAAGCTCGACGCCCTGCGCCAGCGCCTGCAGGCCATCGCCGCAGAAGAGCTGTCCAGCGCCGACCTGCAACCGGTACTAGAGATCGACCTGGAGCTCCCGCTGGCGGAGGTTAGCTGGGCCACCCTGGAGCCACTCAAACTACTCGAGCCCACCGGTATCGACAACCCTCAGCCGGTGCTAGCCAGCCCCGGCGTCGAGGTTCGCGACAAGCGGGCCATCGGCGACGACAAGCATCTCAAGCTGGCGCTGCGCGACGGGCGCGGCGCGTATTGGGATGCCATCTGGTTCCGGCAGGGCCACATGCTGGACCATGTGCCCGCGCGCGTGGACGTGGCCTACACGCTGGATGTGAACGAGTGGAACGGCCGGCGGAACCTTCAGCTCCAGGTACAGGATCTGCGCCCCGCCCAAGACCCCGCAGCTACCCTGTGAATCGGGTAGTGGCGGCTCGTTGCCGGCTGGTCTGCCCCTGAAGCACACTTGCGGTGCTTCGCTCTCTGAGCCCCACGAGCGCGAGAAACCGAGCCTTTTGCTCCCTCGTCGGCAATCCACCACCTCACCCGAGTCCGCCCCGCTGAAGGTGCATTGCACCTCGAATTCAAATGCCCAACTTGACCGCCACAGTCCGTTGACACCCCCTCCAAAGTGGGGTAGAATAGCGGCGTGCTTGCTTGTGAGTGGAGGGTACCATCATGAGGGCCTTGGTCTTGCATGAGCCAAGACCGGTGGAAGAGAATCCCCTGTCCAGCGTCGATCTGCCCATCCCCGACCCGGCCCCTGGTCAGATTCGGCTGCGGGTGCGGGTCTGCGGCGTGTGCCACACCGATCTGCACCTGGTGGAGGGCGAGATTGCCTTGCCCAAGCTGCCCATCGTGCCCGGCCATCAGATCATCGGCCAGGTAAACGCTCTGGGCCCGGGCGTGACCCGCTTCACCTTGGGCGATCGAGTCGGCGTACCATGGCTCTACTCCACCTGTGGGCAGTGTGACTATTGCCGCCGTGGCCTGGAGAACCTCTGCGACGCTGCACGCTTTACCGGGCAACATGCCGATGGCGGCTTTGCCCAGTACATGGTCGTGCCTGCCGCCTTTGCCTATGCCATCCCCATCGGGTTCCCTGACGATCAGGCCGCGCCCTTGCTATGCGCCGGTATCATCGGCTATCGCTCGCTGCGGCTGTGCGAGATCGAGCCCGGCGGCAGGCTGGGACTGTACGGCTTTGGCGCCTCGGCGCACGTCACCATCCAGGTAGCCCGCCACTGGGGCTGTGAGGTCTATGTCTTTACCCGCAGTCCCGAGCACCAGCGCCACGCCCTCGACCTGGGCGCAGTCTGGGTCGGACAAGCACAGGACACACCGCCCGCCCAACTCGATGCCGCCATTACCTTTGCACCAGCCGGCTGGCTGGTGCCGGAAGCCCTGCGGGTTCTGCGCAAAGGAGGCACCCTGGCGATCAATGCCATCCACATGAGTCCGATTCCCGAGTTCCCCTACGACCTCATCTATGGCGAGCGCACAGTGCGCAGCGTGGCCAACTCGACCCGCGAGGACGCCGAGGACCTGCTCCGCCTTGCCGCGAGCATTCCGATACACACCGACGTAGAGCTCTATCTATTGCAGCAGGCTAACGCTGTGCTCCAACGTCTCAAGCAATCAAAGATCAAAGGGGCAGCCGTCCTGCAGGTTGCCTGAGCCGCGGAGGCCAATTCGATCTTGGAGAGAATCACCTGACGATGACCAACAAGCGTACCATCTTCCTATCCGCCATCATCCTCCTGCTGGCGCTCGTGCTGGCGGGTTGCAGCCTTGGCCGTGAGAGCACATCGCGGACCACGCCCACGCCCACCAAAACGGCTCGCCCCATCTTTATCAGCACCTTCACCCCCACCGCCACCCCCTTGCCCACTGACACGCCGCTACCCACCGAGACCCCGCTGCCGCCAACCGACACGCCCCTGCCCCCAACCGAGACCCTCGCACCGCCTACTGAAGAACCTCCGACCAGCACGCCCGAGCCCCCGACCGACACCCCGGTACCCAGCGCGCCAACAGACACACCCCCGCCCAGGCCCACCAACACGCCCGCCCCACCCACCAAGACCCCCACACCGCAGGTCGACTTTCGGGTGGTGGAGCAGCGCCTTATGTCAAAGGCAGAGAACGTGGCCCAGAACCACATGGTCCTGATCCGCGTCGAAGACGCCGCCGGGAACGGACTGTCCGGAAAGGTGATCTGGGACCCCGCCCACCCCGAGCAGGAGGCCGTATCCGGCACCAAGCCCGAGCCCTATCACGCCGAGTATCTGTTTTGGGACTATGATGGCTACCAACTCGAGATCAAGAGTGCCAACAGCGAACAAACCAAGGTGATCAGCACTGACGTGTACAAGATTTCCCTGGAGGACCTGGTAGCTGCTGGCTATTGTACCGACGTCAATAGCTGCAATCCGGCCGAACTCGTCCAGCACTTTTGCTGGTACGTTACGTTTCAACGGACCTGGTAAGCCATGGACACTGGCATGATCATCCGACCGGCGCGACCTGAGGATCGCCCCGCCGTGGAGCGCATCTGCGCCCACACCTGGGAATGGGGCGACTATATCCCCGAGGTTTGGGATGACTGGCTGGACGATGAGCACGGGTTGCTCATTGTCGGCGACATTGGCGGCCAGGTGGTGGCCCTGAGCCGGTTCCGGTTCCAGGGGCCCGGCGAGATCTGGTTGGAGGGGATGCGCGTCGACCCAGAGCACCGTAGTCGCGGCATCGGCTGGCAGTTCCTCGACCACAGCATCGCCTACTCCCGGGAGCATGGCGCTCGCGTCGTTCGCCTGAGCACCAGCTATCGCAATATCCCGGCCCAAACATTGATCACCCGGGCCGGCATGATGCGTGTCGGTGCCTTCCAACTCTGGTTGGCCGACCCGCTGCCTGGCAGCCCGGACCCTGTTTTCCTGTCGCTAGAACATCGAGACCAAGTCCGCGCCTTCCTGGCCGAGAGCCCCGTGTTGGCCCATACCCGCGGCCTGCACGGCATCGACTGGGCCTGCCAAGAGCTGTCCTCTCCATCCATCGACCAGTTCCTGGCGGCGGGCCAGTTCGCCGCCCAGCTCGCCGCGGACGGCCAGCTGGATGCGCTGGCCATCCTCCATGCACGGCCTGAGAACAGCGAGTTGTGGATCAGCTTCATTGACGGCCGGGCACCCGCCATTGTCAGCCTGGCAACCGC
>JBFFCR010000207.1:0-7028 GCA_041559855.1 Anaerolineae bacterium
CCCAGGAGCAACCGTTCATCCGCGCTCAGGTCCGCACCCTGCCCGAGTCAGCCAAGGTCACGCTGGGCACCGAGGCCTTGATGCGCGCCGTGCTGTCGCTCTTTGAGAAGGTCGTGCAGCTGTCGCACCAGCTTCCTGAGGACGCCTACGTGGCGGCCATGAATGTCTCTGATCCCGGCCCGCTGGCCGATCTGATCGCGTCTCTGCTGGACATTGACTTTGTGCAGCGCCAGGAGCTGCTCGAGATTCTCGAACCCGCCGAGCGCCTGCAGCGACTGAGCGTCCTCCTGGCGAAAGAGCTGGACGTACTCGAACTGGAATACAGCATCCACGACAAGATCCAGCAGGAGGTGGACCGCACTCAGCGCGAGTTCTATCTCCGCGAGCAGATGCGCGCTATTCAGTCCGAGTTGGGCGAGATAGGCTTGGGCGGTGCCGATCTCCAGGAGCTTGAGAATCGCCTCTCTGAGGTTGACTTGCCTGAGGAGGCACGCGACAAGGCAAAGAAGGAATTGGGCCGGCTCAAATCGATGCCACCTGCCTCACCCGAGACGGGAGTCATACGCACCTACCTCGATTGGCTGCTTGAGCTGCCCTGGACAGAGACCACTGAGGACATTCTGGACATCGCCCAGGTGGCAAAGGATCTGAATGCGAACCACTATGCGCTACCCAAGGCCAAGGAGCGCATCCTAGAGTACCTGGCAGTACGCAAGCTCTCTGAGGGCAAGCTGTCCACGCGCAGCCCCATCCTCTGCTTCGTTGGTCCGCCAGGCACTGGCAAAACATCCCTTGGGCGCTCCATCGCCGCCGCCCTGGGTCGCAAGTTCGTGCGCGTGTCCCTGGGAGGAATCCGTGATGAAGCCGAGATCCGGGGGCATCGCCGCACCTACATTGGCGCCCTGCCCGGACGGATCGTGCAGACGATGCGCACGGCGGGCACGGTGAACCCGCTGTTCATGCTGGACGAGATTGACAAGGTCGGGCTCGATTTTCGCGGCGACCCATCAGCAGCCCTGCTGGAGGTTCTGGATCCCGAACAGAACAACGCCTTCTCCGACCACTATCTTGACGTGCCCTACGACTTGTCCAAGGTGATGTTCATCACGACCGCCAACATCCTTGAGCCAGTGCCACCGGCGCTGCGCGACCGGATGGAAGTCATCGAGTTTCCAGGGTACATCGAGGAGGAAAAGCTGGCCATTGCGCGCAAGTTCCTCATCCCCCGCCAGTTGGCCGAGAATGGGCTGGACACACCAGAACGCTCGTTGACCTTTTCTGAGAAGGCGTTGCGGGTCATGATCCGCGACTACACCTACGAGGCTGGCGTCCGCAATCTCGAGCGCGAGATAGCCAACGTATGCCGCAAGGTAGCCAGGCGCGTAGCAGAGGGCAAACACAGCCCGCGCGGAGTGGGCGTGCAGTCGTTGGCCAAATACCTGGGGCCCCCTCGCTTCCTCCGGGACGATGGAGAGCAAACCGACGAGATTGGTCTCGCCATCGGCATTGCCTGGACCGAAGCCGGTGGCGATCTGCTGCCCGTCGAGGTGACTTTGATGGAGGGCAAGGGCTCGCTGATGCTCACCGGCCAGTTGGGCGAGGTGATGCAGGAATCAGCGCAGGCCGCCCTGTCCTATGCCCGTTCTCACGCCTTCGAACTGGGTATCGGCGATGTCGACTTTGACAAGCTCGACATCCACATCCACGTGCCCGAGGGCGCGGTTCCCAAGGACGGGCCCTCAGCAGGGATCACCATGGCGACGGCGCTCATTTCGGCGCTCATCGAGCGTCCAGTCCACCACAACGTCGCCATGACCGGCGAGATCACCCTGCGCGGCCGAGTGCTGCCCATCGGCGGCCTCAAGGAAAAGGTGTTGGCTGCACACCGGGCCGGACTCAAGACGATCCTCTTGCCAAAGCAGAACCGAAAAGACATGGTGGAAATTCCCAAGCGGGTCAAACGCGACCTCACCTTTGTGTTTGTGGAACGGATGGAAGAGGTCTTGCCGGTGGCGCTGCTGCCCGAAGGAATCTCCTCAAAGCCAAGCTGAGGAGGAAGACATGGGTCTGGAACTCATAATACTGATCATCTTTTGGGTCCTTCTCTTCTATCTGATCGTCGGTCCCGATCTGCCCGACCTCGTAGAGCAGTTCTCCTTCGTGGGGCTCTTGGGCATTTCGGCTGCCCTGGTCTACCTATTCGCCGTCCGGGTCCTCGACTGGAATCCCAACCCGCTCAGGGTGGATATCGCCAGGATACTCACGTACGACAGGGAGATCTATCTGGGAGACGTCGTGCCCGGTCTGTACGACCTGGATGACATCAGACGCATTGACGCCGATGGAGAGAACACGCCAGCCGATCCCGAGGAAGGCGACCAGTGGCTCGCCTTCTACCGATACGACGTGGTGTCCCGTGAGAACGCGGCTCCGGGAGGACCCTACGGTGCGGCAATCTACGAGCCCGACGGATGCCGCCCCCCGTCCCTCCTGGCCTTTGAACTGGTACCCGCCAGCTATGACTATCTCGGTCAGGATGCTGTCGAAGTCCTAGTGGACAATATCATCAAGTACGAGGATCCGCTGTCCGATGGACGGGACCGCCCCGAGGTGATCATCACGGGCAGGACCCGTGAGGTAGTGACCGATCTCAACATCTTTCGAAAGGTTGGCATCAAGCAGGATCAATGCCTGCCCTGGAGGAGGGACGCCAGCTACCCCGCTGCCCTCCAACTGACCTCCCCCTTCAGCTACGAGAACATCGGATCGTTCCGCGGCAGCTACAAGGTCGTGCTCTCCAAGGGCAAAGGCGACCTGAGCACCGTGAATGTCTGGGACAGCGGCGGGTTTGAGCGCAGCCAGCTCACCATCCGGAAGCAGTACCGGCCCGGAGAGAATGGCTCCTATTTCCGGTCTGGGACGCAGGAGCTGTGGGATCCCGTGGAATACAGTCTCGATTTCGGACCGGGTGAGCCCGACCAGGTCCCGCAGGTCTACTATCCAGAAAAAGCAGTCTTGGCCTTCTATCTGAACCTCACCAAAGACAAGAGCCTCCTTGAAGAGGCCAAGACCTATCTGAGCCCCAGAGCTCAGGCAACCTATGACATGCGCACCGATCCCTTCGGGTTGTCCACTGCTCCTGACAGCGTAGCCCGAGCCCGGGGCGACCTCGCCCGCGTGCTCGTCTTGGAGATTGGCTACGAAGCAGATACGGTAGCCGAGCAACAGCACCTGGAACGCACAGTCGAGGTCACTGTCGTTGGTGTGAACAAAGACGGCCGGATCGACGACGAGCAACACCGCTGCCGGGTCACGTGGCAGATCGTTGGGATCAGCAATCCAGCCGCAAGGCCATACGGCTGCGAGTGGCGGCTGGACTCGTACGTATCGAGTTGTCAGCCTCAGTGAGTCGATCGCCTGCTGGCGGCGCGGGGTCTCTGGCACTCGAGCCCGGGAAGACGGTATCATGAACTCGGACCTTCCATCCCTCGATGATCTCCAGCAAAGCGAGGTCGTCGCCTTTGCGCCCGGCAAGACCACTCTGGGGAAATTGGCAGAGACCTTGGTCGCCTTTGCCAACACCGGCGGAGGCACGTTGTTCATCGGCTTGGATCCGCGCAGCGGCAAGCCCACGGGCCTGCAAGATTCTGAAGCCACGGCCGACCGCGCCCTGCAGGCAGCATTGTCGACCGATCCACCTCTGATCATCCCCCTGCCCGAGATCACCGAGCCTGAAGAGCACCCGGTGCTGGTCATCACCGTGCCCCCCGGGCTACCCCACGTCTACAGCTATCGGGGCAAGTACCTCGTCCGCGACGGCATCCGGAACCGTCCGCTGGACCCGCGACAGCTTCGCCGTTTGATGATGGAGCGAGCGACGACGAGTTTCGAAGCCCTGGTCCCCGATGGCGCGCGCCTGGAGGATCTCGATCGGGCAAAGGCGGAGGAATATCTACTCAGCCTGGGTCGCATCTCATCCGAAGACCCCGAAGCAGCCCTGCTCAAGCGAGGGTGTCTGATCCAGAAGGATAGGGGCCTCTTGCCCACATATGCCGGGCTGCTGCTCTTTGGGCAAGAGCCCCAGCGTTGGGTCCGCTCCAGCGTGATCCTCGTGGCTCGCTACGCCGGCACGACGATGGGCGACGTCTTTGTGCGGGACGAGATCCAGGGAACACTCCCGGAGCAGATCCGCCGCGCCGAAGCCTTTGTGCTTGACAACATGCGCCGCGGGGTTCGCCTGCTGAGCCTGGAGCGGTTCGAGGAGACCGAATATCCTGTAGAAGCGATCCGCGAAGCGATCGTCAACGCCATCGCCCACCGTGACTACCGGATCCGGGGGGACGAAATCCGTGTCATGATGTTCGGCGACCGGATCGAATTCTACAGCCCAGGACGCCTGCCGGGTCACATCACCGTCGACAACCTGGTTGAGGAGCGGTTCAGCCGCAACGAGATCATCGTTCAGATTCTATCAGACATGGGCTTCATCGAGCGATTGGGCTACGGCATCGATCGCATGATCCGCTTGATGACCGCCGCAGGCCTACCAGCCCCTCGCTTTGAAGAAACCGCTGCTGGATTCCAGGTCACCCTCTCAGGTCACGGGGCCTCGCTCATCAGCGATCGGGCTGATGCCCTGCGCTGGCGACAGGCAGGATTGAACGAGCGTCAGGAGCAGGCGCTGGCGTACCTCATGGAGATGGGTCGCATCACCAACCGCGACTATCAGCAGCTCTGCCCCGATGTCAGCGCTGAGACGATCCGCCGCGACCTCGCCGACCTCGTGAGCAAGGACCTGCTGCTCAAGATCGGCGAGAAACGAGCGACCTACTATATCATCAAGTAGATGCCGGCTTGGTCAGGCTGACAGGGACAGGGAGAGCATTTTCTCGCAGTATCCCACAGTATCCCACACATATCCCACACAACTGCATTGTTATCCCACAGAGCGAGTTGGCCGTCGATCATGCAAGGATTTCGACTTTGCGCCGTTCTGCGGTACAATGCAGGGACAACGAGTACGGAGGTAGCCCATGCGCCCAAGCCATTCGTTCAGGGTGATCCCTTCCCTGCCGGCGAAACTCGAAAGACTGCGAGAACTGGCCCACAACCTCTGGTGGAGCTGGAATCATGAAGCCATCTCGCTCTTCCGACGGCTGGATCGCGACCTTTGGGAGACGACCAGGCACAACCCGGTTCTGATGCTGGGTACCATACGACAGGAGCGCCTCGAGCAGGTGGCTGAGGACGATGGCTTCCTGGCCCACGTCGACCGCGTATACCGGGAATTCAGCCGCTACCTTGCGAACCAGGGTACCTGGTATAGAAAGACCTTTATCAGACCAGACAGTGACGGCGTGGCCGAGTACGGGCAGCACCGCATCGCCTACTTTTCAGCTGAGTTCGGACTCACCGAGAGCCTTGGCATCTATGCCGGCGGGCTGGGAATCTTGGCTGGCGATCATCTGAAATCCGCCAGCGATCTGGGGCTGCCCCTGATGGGTGTGGGCCTATTGTACCAGCAGGGATATTTCCGCCAGTATCTCAACCCCGATGGCTGGCAGCAGGAGTTATATCCTGAGAACGATTTCTACAATCTGCCTGTCACTCTGGAGCGGCAACTCAGCGGCGCCCCGCTCCTCGTAGAGGTTCAGTATCCAGACAGCACGGTCAAAGCCCAGGTGTGGCGGGCGCAGGTTGGCCGCGTGCCCCTTTATCTCCTCGACACCAACATCAACGAAAACCGGTTCGAGGACCGCGACATCACCGACCAACTCTACGGCGGAGATGATGATCTGCGCATCCGCCAGGAGATACTGCTGGGCATTGGAGGCATCCGTGCTCTGGAGGCTCTGGGCCTGCGTCCGACGGTCTGTCACATGAACGAAGGTCACTCGGCCTTTCTGGCGCTTGAGCGGATCCGCCTCTTGATGGAGGAGCACGGCCTTGTCTTCGCCGAGGCGCGCGAGGCTGCTACCAGCGGTCACGTCTTTACCACGCACACACCTGTGCCGGCTGGGATCGACTGGTTTCGCCCCGACCTTGTGGACCGCTACTTCAAGCTCTACTATCCCGCGCTCGGGCTATCACGAGACGAGTTCCTCGGGCTCGGCCGGACGAATCCAGAGGAGACCAATGGCTACTTTTGCATGGCTATCCTTGCCATGCGCCTGGCAAACCGGACAAACGGAGTCAGCCAGCTCCATGCCCGGGTATCCCGCGAGATGTGGCAGCAGGTTTGGCCCCAGTTGCCAGCCGCCGAAGTGCCTATCATCGGCATAACCAACGGCATCCACCCACGCTCGTGGATCTCCCACGACATGGGCGATCTGTACGATCTCTACCTTGGCCCGCGCTGGATCGAGCGCCCGGCCGAACTCTCGATATGGCAACGCGTCATGCGCATCCCGGACGAGGAGCTCTGGCGTACTCACGAACGCCGCCGCGAGCGGCTGGTCGCATTCGCCCGAAGAAAGCTGCGCACGCAGTTGGAGAAGCGGGGCAGCAGACCCTCAGAGATCCAGCAAGCCGAGGAGGTGCTCGATCCTGAGGCACTCACCATCGGCTTCGCCCGGCGCTTCGCCACCTACAAACGAGCCGCCTTGCTATTCCGGGATGTTGAGCGGCTGGTACGCATCGTCAGCGAGAAGGACCGGCCGGTTCAACTCATTTTCGCCGGCAAGGCGCATCCCAAGGATAACCCCGGCAAGGAACTGATCCGCCAAATCATTCACCATGCCCGCAGGCCCGAGTTGCGCAACCGCATCGTGTTCATCGAGGACTATGACATGACCGTGGCCCGCTATCTGCTGCAAGGCGTCGACGTCTGGTTGAATACACCGCGCCGCCCCCACGAGGCCAGCGGCACCAGCGGCATGAAGGCCACCGCCAACGGCGCCCTGAACCTCAGCGTCTTGGACGGCTGGTGGGACGAGGCCTACACACCCGAGACTGGCTGGGCCATCGGTCACGGCGAGGAATACGACGACGATCAGATCGACTATCAAGACGAGGTAGAGGCCAATGCC
>JBFFCR010000208.1:0-6974 GCA_041559855.1 Anaerolineae bacterium
CACTGGCCCCGCTACCTGCTGATCGCCGCGGCAGGGGGTGCTGTGGCCGCGCTACTGCCAGTCTACCAGTGGGCAGTAACCAGCGACCCGTGGCTCAATCCCTACGTGCTGTGGTGGCCCTACGACCGCCTCGGCTTTGGTCCCGACATCGGCTCAGCGCCTGGGGGCCACTCGCTTCACTATTCCTGGCTCAACCTCAAGCAAGACCTTTCACGGGCTGCGACGGACCTGCTCGGATGGCCCGCGTTGAGTTGGATACCACTGGTCCTGGGGCTGGCCCTGCGCCTGCGCCGCGCCAAAGATTGGTCTCTGCTGGCTCCCTTTGCTTGCCTCGTGGTGGCGTATCTCTTCTACTGGATCGGGTCTCCATCTCGCCTGTGGGGACCGCGCTACTACTTTGAGGGGTTCGGCGGTCTGTGGCTGCTGAGCGCGGTGGGACTGCTGAAGGTGTGGGGCTGGGCCAAGTTGCGGAGACAACTGTGGCTGCGCCCGGCGGCTGTTGGGGCGCTGATTTTGATCGTCGCAGCCAGCCTGGCGATCAACCTGCCCTTCCGCATGGGCGAGGCGCACGGATTCTACGGCGTGACGCGCAGCCAGCTTGAGCCGATCGAGGAGGCTGGGCTGCACGATGCGTTGGTGTTCGTCTACGCGGCGCGCTGGCTGGAGTACGGGGCCATGCTGGGCGAGGTGAGCCCTTTGTTGGACGATGATGTGGTGTACGCCCGGGGCCAGGGCGAGGAGTACGACGCCGCGGTGATGGCCATGTACCCTGACCGGGCAGTCTACTATCTGAAGGATGGTGTCTTGTCGACGGAGCCGCCTACTCCCTGAGGCTCCGCTGAGTTGGGAAGGAGGCGAGTGTCATGTCAGCTGTGCTTGATTGGCTGTTGGAAGAGGACGTTGAGAATCCTGGGGTGCGCTACTTCGCTCTCACCAATCTGCTGGATCGCCCTGGCGATGACCCGGAGGTGCTCGCCGCGCGCCAGGCAGTGATGGAGAGCGGGCCCGTCCCCGCCATCCTGGACGCACAGGACGAGGCGGGCTTTTGGGAGAAGCCGGGGGAAGGGTACTTGCCGAAGTATCGATCGACGGTGTGGTCGATAATCTACCTGGCCCAGTTGGGCGCGGACCCCGGCGACCCGCGGGTGCGGGCCGGCGGCGAGTACTTGCTTGACCACACGCGGGCCCCCAGCGGGGTGTTTTCGATGACAGGCACGGCGATGGGCAACATCAGCTGCCTGGCAGGCAACCTGGGCGGGGCGCTCCTTGACTTGGGATTCGGCGCCGATCTGAGGCTCCGAGAGGCGCTGGAGCTGACGGCCCGTTTCGTCACGGGAGAGGGGATCGCGCCTCAGGGAGAGCGGGACGCGCCCCTATACTACCTAAAGTCAGGCACATGTGGGCCCGGGTGCTGCTGCTCGGCCAACAATGGCCTGGCCTGCGCCTGGGGAGCGGTCAAGGTGCTGCGAGCGCTGGCACGAATACCTGAGGCGGAGCGCACCTCACTGATCCAGGCCGCGCTGGATGCTGTGGTGGACTTGCTGTTCAGCGTGGACCCCGCCACGGCGGACTATCCCGCGGGCTACAGCGACAAGCCCAGCCGGAGTTGGTTTCGCTTTGGTTTTCCCGTGTTCTATGTGACCGACGTGCTGCAGACCGCCGAGGCGCTGACCGAGGCAGGGCATGGCGGCGATCCACGCCTGGCTGCCGCCTACGATCTGATCCTTAGCAAACAGGACAGGGACGGCCGCTGGAAGCTGGAGTATCACTACAAGGGAAAGACCTTTGCTGATATCGAGCAGCCGGGCAAGCCGAGCAAGTGGGTTACGTTGCGGGCGCTTCGGGTGCTCAAGGGAGGCGGGATCGAGGCATGAGCAGGGTAGATCCGCTTCCCTGGCTGCTGGAGCCTGAGAACCCCTCAGCGCGGACCCTGGCGCTCACTGACCTGCTGGACCGCCCTGGCGACGATCATGACGTAGTCGCTGCGCGAGCGGCAATCCCCGAGTGGGGGCCCGTGCGGGCGATCCTCGATGCCCAGTGGCCGGAGGGGTACTGGATCGCGCCCGGTTTTGGCTATAGCCCCAAGTACAAGGCGACAGTCTGGCAGGTGATCTTTTTGGCGGCGTCGGGCGCGCCGCGGACCGAGGCAGGCGACCGCGCCTGCGACCGCGTGCTGAGCGACAGCCGTCTCTCTGACGGGCGCTTCTCGGCCAAGGTGACGGAGCAGGGCGCCATCGCCTGCCTGGGGGGCAACCTGCTGCGGGCGCTGCTGCAACTTGGATTCGAGGATCCTCGCGTGGCGGAGAGTGTCAAGGCTCATGCTGAAATGGTGCTCCGCGATGGCTATCGCTGCCGCTACAACGCGCTGAGAGAGGCAAACGGCGAGTGGCCTCTGCGGATGCGCGACGGCCTGCCCTGTGCCTGGGGTGCGATCAAGACACTGGGCGCTTTTGCCGAGCTGTCGCCGGGTCATCGTTCTACCGCCGTGCTGGAAGCGATCGATGCGGGCGTAGCGCTTCTCCTTGGGAGCAGTCTGGCAGGCGGCGACTATCCCACCGCCACCGCGCCCAGCCCCCTGTGGCAGCAGTTCGGCTTTCCGCTGGGATACACATCGGACTTGCTGGAAGCGTTGGAGGTTTTGGGCAAGTTGAGCATAGACGTCGGGGACCAGCTGGCACCCGCGATGGAGGTGGTGCGGAGCAAAGGGGATCAATCTGGCCGGTGGAAGCTTGAGCACACGCCGGGCAACACCTGGGCCTCATTCGGCAATGTGGGGGCGCTCAGCAAGTGGGTGACGCTGCGGGCGCTGC
This sequence comes from Anaerolineae bacterium, assembly GCA_041559855.1. Taxonomy (GTDB): domain Bacteria; phylum Chloroflexota; class Anaerolineae; order JAAYZQ01; family JAAYZQ01; genus JBFFCR01. The sequence goes on from JBFFCR010000208.1 coordinate 2,811, forward strand.
GGGTACTGAAGCTCTTTGGGGTAGCAGGCCAAACCTGAGTGCATTAGGGCGAGGCCATCTCGCCCCTATGACTATCGGAGAAAAGACAGCGTATGCGAATCGCGGTTCTTGCAGACATCCACGGCAACTTGCCCGCGCTAGAAGCAGTGCTGGCGGACGTGAAGCGGCAAGGCGCAACTGGTATGATCGTCGCAGGCGACTTTCTGGACCGTCCGCAACCACTTGAGGTCCTGCGCGTAGTGCAGGCGCTCGGCGCCTGCGTGATCCGGGGCAATCGCGAGGAGTATTTGCTGGCTTTTGCCAGGCGGGATGCTCCAGATCACTGGCGCACGAGCAACCAGTGGCGGGGCGTGCGCTGGCTCTGTGAGCGCCTCGATCGCGAGGCCTGGGCCTACATCAAGTCGCTTCCCCGAGAAAGTGTCTATTCGGCTGACGGTGTGGATCCGATCCGCGTGGTGCACGGCGCACCAGGCAGCACGACGGGGCTCGTGTTGCCCAGCCGCGATCCTGTCGCCATGGCCCTGTACAGAAAGGCGGAATTGTTGGGGCTGAGCTACGGGCGTGTGAGTATTGGTGAGTCAATCACCCAGTTCGACGAGCCGGTGTTGATCTGCGCGCACTCGCACATCCCCTGGAAGCAGGAACAGGATGGCAGGCTCGTGGTCAACCCGGGCTCGGTGGGGGTACCCATCAACGGCGACGCACGCGCTCAATATGCGCTGCTCACCTGGGAGCGCGGGCGCTGGGAGGCCGAGCACCGGGCCGTCGCCTATGACCTCCAGCAGATCCGGGTGGCGTATGAGCAAAGCGGAATCCTGACCGTGGATGGAGCATTTGGGCGCGCGCTTCTGTGCAGCATCGAAACGGGCCTGAACGTGTTCGGCTGGCTGATGTCTCACTGCCGGCGTCACGCGACGGAGGCGGGGGTCCCCGAGTCTGAGGCCATTCCCGATGCCATCTGGGACGAAGCCGCAGCCACGTTCGATTGGGAAGCGGCTATGTGCAACTGGGGTGAGGATGGAGAGCGCTTGGTAGCGGGTGAGAGGAGAGTTCCATGAGGATCGCCATCCTGTCGGACATACACGACAATATCTGGAGATTGGAGACGCTGCTGGCCGGGCTGGAGGCTGATGCCCTCATCTTCTGCGGTGATTTCTGCGCGCCATTCACGCTGGCTCAGATTGGCGAGGGGTTCAGTGGGCCGGTGCATGCCGTCTTTGGCAACAACGACGGCGACCAGATGCTGCTGGCGCGCGTAGCGTCCAGGGCCCCGCGGGTGACGCTCCACGGCCAGTTTTGCGAGCTGGAGCTCGATGGCCGTCGGGTAGCGGTGACCCACTACCCTGAGATAGGCAAGGGCCTGGCGCGGGGAGGCGGCTACGACCTGGTGTGCCACGGTCACAGCCACAAGCGGATCATCAAGCAGGAGGGGGCAACACTGCGGGTGAATCCCGGTGAAGTGATGGGTCGCTTTGGGCTGTCGACCTATGCCCTGTACGACACAGTCACCGGACAGGCATCCTTTGTAGAGGTTCAGTAGCGAGGGAGCGTGAGCGCCTTATGTGGCGAGCGGCGCACGACGCGGCAGCCGATCACCGCCGTCTGCGGGCCAATTCGGCTTCCACGTCCGCCAGGTCCAGGCGCCGGAATGCGAGCAGCACCAGCAGGTGGTAGAGCAGGTCGGCCACCTCGGCAGTGATCCGCGCATCGCCCTGACCTTTGGCAGCCAGGATCACCTCCATCGCCTCCTCTCCAACCTTCTTAAGGATCTCGTCCTCACCGGTTTCCAGCAGGTGTGCTGTGTAGGAGCCGGGCCTGGGGTCGGCCTGCCGTTCGAGAATGGTGGCGAACAGGGCGTGAAGAACATCACCCCCGCCGCCAGCATCGCCTCCCATCGGCGACTCGAAGGAGCCCTGCACACGCTGGAAGAAGCAACTACGGTTGCCGGTGTGGCAGGCGGGGCCGGCAGGGTTCACCTGTAGGAGCAGCGTGTCGGCATCACAGTCGACCTGCATGTCGCGCACCTGCATGGTGTTCCCTGAGGTGGCTCCCTTGTGCCACAGCTCCTGGCGGCTGCGGCTCCAGAAGTGGGCCTGGCCTGTCTCACGGGTGAGCTGCAACGCCTCCTCATTCATCCAAGCGACCATCAGCACCTCGCCGGTGACGCTGTCCTGCACCACTGCCGGCACCAGTCCCTTCTCATCGAAGCGGATCCGTATCTCCTCAGCCCTCATAGATCTCCCCTTACTGTGATGCCATGCCGTGCGAGGTATGCCTTCAGTTCTCTGACACTCAGCACCCGGTCGTGGAATAAAGAGGCAGCCAGTGCGGCATCGGCCCGGCCCTCGGTGAGGACGCGGGCAAAGTGTTCAGGCTGTCCGGCCCCGCCACTGGCAATCACCGGCACCGGCACCGCGTCGGCGACGGCGCGGGTCAGCTCCAGGTCATATCCAGCCAGCGTACCGTCGGCGTCCATGCTGGTCAACAGCACCTCCCCCGCTCCAAATTCGACGGCCTGCCGGGCCCACTCCAGAGCATCCAATCCTGTGGGCGTGCGCCCGCCCCGGACGTACACTTCCCACCGCTTATCGGCCACGCGCCGGGCATCGATGGCGACGACCACGCACTGGCTGCCGAACCGCTCTGCAGCGGCGGTCAGAAGCTGCGGGTTTTGCACCGCAGCGGTGTTGATGCTCACCTTGTCGGCCCCGGCAAGCAATAGCGCCCGCACATCTGCTACCTGACGCACACCTCCGCCGACGGTGAAAGGCATGAATATCTCGGCAGCAACGCGGCCCACCATCTCGATGGTGGTAGCCTGGCCTTCCGGTGTGGCTGAAATGTCGAGGAAGACCAGCTCATCGGCGCCCTCCGAGTCGTAGAGGCGGGCGTTCTCCACCGGATCGCCCGCGTCGCGCAGGTTCACGAAATTCACACCCTTGACCACGCGCCCATCCTTGACATCCAGGCAGGGCACAATCCGTTTAGCCAGCATGCTCACTCCTGCCTACTTCCAGTGCCTCTTCCAGGAGCACCGCTCCCTCGTACAGGGCGCGCCCGATGACGACGCCGCTCAGACCGGCCCCGTGCGCCCGCCGCACGTCGTCCAGAGTTGCCACCCCGCCAGAGGCGATCACCCGCAGGTCCTGGCCCGAGTCTCTGGCAGGGCTCGCCTGTTGCGCGAGTAGCCGCGAGGCCTCGATGTTGAGGCCCTGGCCCGTGCCATCACGGGTCACATCGGTGTGGATGATCCACCGCACGCCCGACTTGGCGCACCGTTCAGCCAACTTCCTGGCGGACAGGTCCGAATCCTGCCGCCAGCCATAGGTGCGGACGCGACCTTGGCGGGCGTCAATGGCCACCGCAACACGCTCCGGGCCAAAGGCGGTCAGCGCTGCCTCAACCAGCGACGGATTCTCCACTGCCGCCGTGCCCAGGATGGCGCGGTGCACGCCCAGTTCCAGCAGCCGGCGGAGTGACTCGAGATCGCGCAATCCGCCGCCGAACTGCACACAGAGCCCGGTGCCCAGGATACGCGCCAGAGCGCCAAGGTTCGGGCCACCATCCTCGCCAAAGGCACCATCGAGGTTGATGACGTGCAGCCAACTCGCGCCGGCCCTCTGCCAGCGGACGGCGACTGCCAGCGGATCATCATTGTAGGCGGTCTCCTGCGCCGGGTCGCCCTGCCTCAGCCGAACAACGCGTCCGTGGTGCAGGTCAAGGGCCGGGTAGATCTCCCACTCGTTCACTTCACACCCTCCACAAAGTTCCTCAGGACGAGCAGGCCCGCCCCCTGGCTCTTCTCCGGGTGCCACTGGATGCCGTAGATCGGATACCGCCCGACGACCGATGAGAAGGTGCCCCCATAGTCGGTGAAAGCCAGGGTGTCTTCCGGCCTCGCCCGGCCATAGTAGGCGTGGTTGAAGTAGACCCAAACACCGGGCGGAAGACCGTGGAGCAGCGGCGACTGCGCGACGATCCGTAGTTGATTCCAGCCGGTGTGGGGGATCTTGAGCCCGAGAGCAACTCTGTCCTGCGAGAAGCGCACCACCCGTCCCGGTAACAGGCCCAGCCCAAGATGGTGCCCCATCTCCTCACCCTCCTCGAACAGAACCTGCAGCCCGACGCAGATGCCCAACAGCGGCTTGCCCGCCTCTACCGCAC
>JBFFCR010000209.1:0-6937 GCA_041559855.1 Anaerolineae bacterium
AGTGCCAACCCAGCCACCTGCTACCTTGACGCCCGCGCCCACGCCGACCGATACCCCTCTTCCCGTGGATGCGCCATCCACGAACATGACGGCCACCGCAGCCGCCGCCCTGACGCCGACAAGCACGCCCCTGCCCGTCGCGTCGTCAGGCGAGCTGTTGGTCGAGATCACCGACGTGCTGGGCGTAGGCCAGGTAGATCAGGAGAGGGTGATCATCACCAATCTCGGCGATGCCATCGCGGAGATGCAGGACTGGACCCTGAGCGATGCAGGAGGGAATGTGTTCACCTTTCCCAACGCCCGGCTCTGGAAACAGGGTGCAGTGACGGTCCATACAGGCGTCGGCGTGGATGGCAGTCCGCCATCGAACTTTTATTGGGGGCGCCTACAGCCAGTCTGGTCGCTGGGTGATGAGGTGACGCTCAAGGATGCGCAGGGAACGGTGCTGGCAACCTACACCGTGGGGCAGTGAGATTGGGAACCAAGCCGGCGCTCTGTCTCGGATAGGCCGCAGGGCTCCTATCTCCGGAACCGGGTGCTGGCTTGTAGCGCAGAGGATATCGCACAGGTGGAAGATCCGTACCGACCCAGGGACTGGGAAAGCTGGGTGGATCAACAGATCCGCGAGGCGCAAGAGAGAGGCGAGTTTGACAACCTGCCCGGCATGGGCAAGCCTCTGGACTTGACGCCGAATCCCTATGCTCAGGAGCAGGAGCTGGCGTTCAAGGTCCTGAAGGATGCGGGCTATGCGCCAGAGTGGATCGAGCTGGACAAGGCGATCCGGCACCGGCTAGAGGGGACGCGCGCAGTACTCCGGCGACAATGGAAGTGGCGGGAAGCCCGCCTGCGCGAGCTGGCAGATCTCACGGACAGGTGGGCGCAAGCCGAGCGGGAGCGAGCAATGGCTGGCTGGCAGGATGCCGTGACTGCCTTTGAACTGGCCTTGGAGGAGATCAACCGCGAGATCAGAGAGCTGAACCTGAAGGTGCCGAGCCCGCGCTTTCAACGCGCCAAGCTGGACACCGCCCGCGAGCTGGCGCAGCTAGAGGGCGAGGCATCGTGAGCGATGAGCCAGTTGGGAACGGGCCCGAGGCGCGGCGCAGGCGGATGGCCTCGACGGTGCGGTTGGTAATAAGCACGCGCGAGCGGGCGCCGCGATCTCCAGCGATGGAGCGGGCGCTCAAGCGTCTGATCTGGCGGTACACACGGCCCGCTACAGATGATGCAGGAGAAACGGAACCTGAGGAATGCTCCGGAGGCCCAGCCAGACGCCGCGAGCGATGAATATAGCCCGGCGCAAGGGCGTGGGCTGTGGCCCACGCCGAGCACGAAGGCAGAGTTGTGAGGAATAGAGGACGCAGTCTAGCGGTAGGATCTGTCACCGCAAGGATATGGTGGCGCTGTCGTTGCCGTAGGTAGTCGGGGCTGTAGCAGTCGCCGCGGGAAGTGGACGGAAGCTGCAGCAAGGAGGTTCTGATGAGCGAAGAAGAGCGTGCGGATCTGCCCGAGGGGCAAGAGTTGGGCGCGGAAGAGGGTGCTGTGGATGCAGCTGGGTTCGCCAAGGTTGATCTCAACAAAGCCACCGCGGAAGAGCTGCGGCAATTGCCCGGCATCGGGCCTACCCTGGCGGCGCGCATTGTGGACTATCGTGCCGAGTTTGGGCCCTTTGGCGACCCGGCCGAGATCGGTGGCGTGAGTGGCATCTCTGGTGCCACCTACTCACGCTTGGAGGACCGGCTGACTGCGGGTGCGGTCGAACCGGCATTGCCCCCCGGCCCTGAGACTGTGGTGCCTGAGCCTGAAGCGCCGGAGGAGGTGCCGGTGCTTGAAGTGGGTTCAGAGGCAGAGGATGTCGATTGGATGGTCTCTGAGCCTGAGCTGGTGGACGAAGAGCCGGAAGACGAGCCTGTCGTAGTGGAGGCGCTTGAGCAAGAGCCTGAGCGTGCGGCGAAGGCGCCGCCGCGCGGACCAGAGCCGCCACTGGTTGAGGTGGTGCAAGCGCGGGGTGGCTGCGGCCGGCTGATTCTCGTCGGGCTGTTGAGCGCACTCCTCGGCGCAGGGCTGGCCCTCGGACTCATCTTCCTGGTCAATGGCACGCTGGACTTTCAGGCGACGGCCATCCGGGCGGCACAGGATGAAGTGCTGCGCATGGAGGGCGTGGTTGGCGCGCTCGATCAGCAGGTTGAGGACCTGGAGGGGCGTCTCGAAGCGCTTCAGGAGCTGGACGCGCTCGTGACCGAAACGCGCACGACGCTTCGAACCCTGTCGGCCGATTTGGATGGGGTGAACGCCACTGTCGAATCGCTGGTCGAGACGCAGGGCGCGATTCGCCAGGAGTTTGCCAACCTACGCGAAGATCTGGACGGGGTGGACAGCCATGCGAATGTGCTGGACAGGCGGCTCGGCGAGACCGAGGGGCAGATCGCCTCTCTGAACGGGATATTCGATTCCGTGAGCGAGTCGATACGGCGCTTTGACGCGTTTCTGCGCGGCCTGCAAGGGCTGCTGAACGATACGCCCGGTGTTCTGGTGCCCACACCGACCCCATAGGAAACGCCGGTCCCGCGACCCGAGGTGACGGTTATCCCGCTGACGGCCACGCCTCCATCGTCCTGATGCGGGTGAGTGCCAGGCGGACTGGCCCATCTCCACCTCACCTACGGAGGGCTGCCGCCAGCCCGGGGAAGCGTCACCAACCGGTGATGATCTCCTCCTCGCCTGCCAGTAGCAGGTCGAGCAGGCGGAGGCAGTTGGCTTTGGCGTCATCGCCAACCTCTGTCACGGGTCCGACACAGGAGGGGCAGCCGCGCTCGCAGCGGCAGGTGCGCACGAGCTCGCGGGCAGCCCGGACCAGGTCGCCGTAGAGTTCGTATAGGGTCTCGCTGAAGCCGAGGCCGCCCGGTGCACTGTCATAGAATGTGACCGTCGGCTGTTTGGTAAAGGCTGACTTGACCTCGCTCACCACGCCAATGTCGCGCGGATCGCTCATCAGGTGGATAGGCGCGATGTGGCGCAGTACGTGGGCCAACCCGCTGAGCGTGCCGCGAACCATCAGGTCGACCTCGACCCGCCGGTGGCACGACGTGCAGAGTGTAACCAAGTTCTCCAGACGGTTAGCCTCGAGGTACCGGTCGTTTTGCCCCCGGATGTATCCAAAGGTACGGAACGGGCTGATGTGGTGCACGTCGTGGGCGCGATTGGGGCGCTCTGGGGCGCCGCAATGACGGCATTGATGTCCATCGCGCGCCAGAGCCCGGCTTCGCTGTTCTGTCCAGTTGGGACCCCGATCACCCCGCGCCATGTTCAGCAATCCCTCCTGCTCCAATTGGGTCGCCATCTCGGGAAGAAGGGAGAACCAGAACGCGGTCGTGTCCATCTCTTGCTCGGGGATGCTCTCCATAGAGATTTCACCCCAGCCCAGCACCTCGTGGGTGTAGAGGCGGACCTTCTTGTACGACGTGGCCTTGGACCTGATCAGCACGTCGCCGTGGGCCTTGAGGACCGCGCGCGTTTCGGCCTGCTGCTGGACCCGTGTCACCTCGACATTGGTGGACTGGCTGGCTTGCGTGTAGTAGCCGGCATCGACCGGTTCCACCTCAGCCCGGCGTCCCTCCCAGTCGAGTCTGCGCACCAGGTACGACTCACCACCATGGAGGTAGATGGCGCCCTCATGGATCAGAAAGGGTGCGCTCTGGCGGTCTACCGTGCCGATGACGCGGGCCTCGCCAGCGCGAGGGGCGTCTGCTGGAGGCACAAGTGTGACCGCAAAGTTGTCCATCTCGGCGGTGCGCAGGCTGATCGCCTCTGACGGGTATGTCTGAGCAGTATAGTGCCACTGGCGCCCGCTGAGCCGCAGCAGCCCCTCCTCCTCCAGGTAGGCCAGGACCTCGCGCGTATGCGGAAAGGTGCCAAATGCCTCGCCCGCCTCAAAGGGCAGCTCAAAGGCGGCGCAGCGGATGTGGCTGACGGCAATGACCAGGTTGTCGGGGTTCAGAAGGGCGCGCTCCGGCGAGCGGCCGAAAAAGTAGCCCGGCTGCTTGATGATGTACTGATCGAGGGGCGAGGAACCGGCTACCAGTACCGCAATAGAGATGTCGGCCCGCCGCCCGGCGCGCCCCGCTTGCTGCCAGGTGCTGGCGATTGTGCCCGGGTAGCCGGTCATCACGCAAGCATCCAGGTGGCCGATGTTGATTCCCAGCTCGAGGGCGTTGGTCGTCACCACACCCAGGACCTCCCGCTCGCGCAGGCCGCGCTCGATGCTGCGCCGCTCGGAGGGCAGGTAGCCGCCACGGTATCCCTGGACCCTGCCGGCGGGCAGCCCGTCGCGCACGGCAGAGTCGCGCAGGTAGGTGAGAAGCACCTCGGTGGTCAGGCGGGCGCGGGCAAAGACGATGGTCTGGACGCGCGCCTCCAGGAAGCGCTCGGCCAGGATGCGGGCGTCGCTCACCGCGCTGCGGCGAATACCCAGCTCGCGGTCCACGACCGGCGGGTTGTAGAATAGGAAATGCTTCTCTCCCTGAGGCGAGCCGTCCTGCTCGGCGCCGACAAGCGTGAACGGCTCCTCGACGAGGCGCTCGGCGAGTTCCAGCGGGTTGGCGATCGTGGCCGAGGCACAGATGAACTGGGGGCTGGCCCCGTAGAACGCGCAGATCCTCTTCAGGCGGCGGAGGACGTTGGCAACGTGGCTGCCAAATACACCCCGGTAGCTGTGGATCTCGTCGAGGACGATGTAGCGCAGTCCCTGGAAGAACCGGGCCCAACGGGTGTGGTGGGGCAGAATGGCGGCGTGGAGCATGTCCGGGTTGGTGATGACAAGGCGCGCCGACTTGCGGATGCGCGGGCGCGACGACTGCGGCGTGTCTCCATCGTAGGTCTGCGTTTCGAAGTGGTGACCTAATGCAGTATCTATCGCCCGCAATTCGGCCAACTGATCCTGGGCCAGGGCCTTGGTGGGGAACAAGTAGAGCGCTCGCGCCACAGGGTCGGCAAGCAGTGTGTTGAGGACCGGCAGGTTGTAGCACAGGGTCTTGCCGCTGGCGGTGGGCGTGACGACGACCACGTTCTCGCCGCGAAGCGCGGCCTCTACCGCGGCAGCCTGGTGAGTGAAGAGGCGCTCGATGCCGCGCTGGCGCAGGGCCTCGACCAGATGACCGTCAATACCGGCCGGGTAGTCTCCATACTGTGGCGGTCGCGCCGGCAGGCGCTGCCAGTGCGTGATGCAGCGGGCCAGTTGGGTATCCTGCTCGATTTGGTTGAGAAGCACCTCGAGACTCATCAGGGCGATTATAATGCAAAGCCGGTCCCGCGGCAAGCAGGTAGTCTTGGTCGTGCCGATTTTCGAAATCGAGCCAGTTGGTGTACAATGCACCGGGTCCGGCCTCTGGCTCAATGACCTGCTCTGCGAAGGGCGTTGTCAAGTTGTCAGTGGCCGGGAATCTGCACGACAGAAGGATGATCGGGAGGAAGCTGGGCAGTATGAGTGAGAATTCGATACCGGAGTCAGCCATGGTGATCGTCGCCCATCCGGACGACGCCGAGTTCACGATGGCCGGTACGCTGGCGGGATGGATCAAGGCCGGCTGCAAGGTGACCTATGTCCTGTGCACTGACGGCAATGCTGGTTCGCACGAGCCGGGCATGACCCGCGAGCGGTTGGCCGAGGTCCGCCGCGCCGAGCAGCACAGGGCGTGCGAGACCCTGGGCGTGGCAGAGGTGATATTTCTGGGGTACGATGACGGGCAATTGCAGCCCACGCTGGATCTGCGGCGCGATCTGGTGGGCCTGATCCGTCGCTATAAGCCCGAGGTCATCTTTACGAGCGATCCGACGAGCCTTTACCGGGGCGAGTACTATATCAACCACCCGGACCATCGCGCAGCTGGCCAGGCCGCGCTGGATGCGGTTGCGCCCGCAAGCGCGATGCCGCTCTTGTGGCCTGAGACGGGCCAACCGCACCAGGTGCGGAAGGTGTATGTGTACGGCAACAGCGAACCGAACGAGTGGGTGGACATCACAGAGACCATCGATCAGAAGGTCGCCGCCCTGAAGCAACACGCCAGCCAGATGGGAGACTGGGATCCCACAGAACGGATCAAGGGGTGGAACGCCGAAACAGGCAAGGAGCATGGGATGGCGTACGCCGAGAGCTTTCGGGTTGTCACCTTGGTGCGGCCGAGAGAGGATGACTAGGATTCGGCAGCGACCGAGTTAGGGACAGGAGAGAGCTATGACAGAGTGCACTACGCACCAAAACCAAGAGTTCACAGTCATCGCCCGCGTGATCAAGCAGGAAGGCCAATGCGCGGCCGGTCACTGCGTGGGTGACGAGGTCGTATTCGACGGCAGTGAGGTACAGGGCAAGGTCTGCATCCATGCCCTGTATAGTTTTCTACCCAAGGTGTTCGCCATGCGCTACGGGGCCGAGTTCCCATGGCTGGAGGACCGCGACGTATCCACGCACGCCTGTCCGGATGCCTGGAACCCGGTCGTGTTCGAGATCCGGAGGGTGCGCGAGTGATCGGGCGAGCATTCACGCTGAGCAACGAGAAAGGATGGAGGGGGAGGCGATGACAGTAAAGCGCGAGCTGACGGCTCCGAAGGGGCTGTTCTTTGACGAATACGAGGTGGGGCAATCGATCACCAGCCAGGGCCGGACGGTGACCGAGGCAGACGTTGTTGCCTTTGCCTCCCTAAGCGGCGACTGGAATCCGCTGCACACCGATGCCGAGTTCACAAAGACGCACCCCTTTGGCCAGCGGGTGGCGCATGGCCTGTTGGTGCTGTCGATCGCCAGCGGGTTGGCGATACGTCTTGGCTTTATGGAGGAGACGGTGCTGGCCTTTCGCGAGATCGGGGACTGGAAGTTCAGCCTGCCTGTCTTCTTTGGCGACACGGTCCGCGTGCAGGCGACGGTGATCGAGACCAAGCCGATGCCGCG
>JBFFCR010000210.1:0-6920 GCA_041559855.1 Anaerolineae bacterium
GACCGCCAGGGTACGGTAGACCGTGGATAGGCTCAGACGCGTGTTCTTGGTCCGCCCCCGCTCATAGATGTCGTGGGCGTCCAGGTGCCCGTCGGCTTCTGCCAGGATATTCAGCACCAACCTGCGCTGCGGCGTCATCCGTTTTCGCGCCATCCGCAGCCGGCGTTCCGCTACTGCCCGCTTTTCATCCATACCACACGAACTCCATGATATATGCAAATGCGAATCATTTGCATCTGTGGATAGTATATCACGAGGTGACCGGGAAGTCAAGTCCTGCCAAGTGCTGTAGCAGGGCAACCGCGGTTAGATGCGGACCGCAAGAGGAGGTGTCCTGAGCTGTCAAAGGAGTCTACGCGAGCGCCCTTCGACCACGCCCCTCGATAAACTCGGGGGGCGCCCCCTCGACTAGGTCCCTTGACAAGCTTGCGGGGCACCTCTGGTTGCTCGCTACCGCCGGGGAGCCAGCGTCAGCGGCTTGGTTGTGCCAGATGCAGTTGCCCTGTGCATGATACCGCCAGTCACGGGTGTGGCGGCCCGCAAAGCAAAGGGCTGTCCCAAGAGGCAGTCTCTGTCATGTTGAGCGAAGCGAAACATCTTGTTTCTATGCTAATTGGACCGATTCATAGACCTCTCAGTCGCTGCGCTCCTTCGAGGTGACACATTTGGGACAGCCCCTTTGTTACCGCAACCGCAGTTCGCCTCGACGCTGCACGGCGTCGCCAAACACGTTCTGTGCGAGCGCAAAGGCCTGCTCCGGGTCCAGCGGCTGGATGGGGTGGACCATGATATGCATGAGAGTGGGTGGATGGTGCCACCCGATGTGCTGCCAGTATTCTATACCCTCAAGCATCAGAGCGCCCTGGCGCCGGTAGAATGCGATCCGCCGAGTAGCTTCCTCGGCATTCTCTTTGCTCGGGATTTCCACTTCGAATACCAGTGCTCTGTAGACTGCAGGGTCCAGGTGCTTGAGCAATTCCTGGTAGGCAACCGTGCCCATGCCTTTGTTGCGTTCGGATGGTTTGATGGCAAAGTACCAGAGCGTAGCTATCTCATTCTCGGGTCTGGCTTCATACACCATCATGCCCACAAAGCTCGTGCTTGTGTTCTGCAGGACACTCATGTGTAGAGCCGTCTCTTCCCCGCTGGATATCCTATTGAGATACTTTAACAGGGTAGAGACTAGCAACTTCTCGCCGGGTGGAAACGCCGTCTCATATAGATCCAACCAGTCGGAAAAGTCCGGATCCTCGAGGTCTGTGATGTCCCTTAGGGTCAATGCTGCGGTGTTCATCTCAGTGACTCCTTAGCCTGCCTGAGCAATTGGCGCGGTGTCGAGCTCCTTGACGTCCCAGCGCATCTCTTCTCCCAAGACGACGATCAGCCTGCACTCATCCTTGCTCTTTGGCACTGGCGGAAACAGCAGGGATGCCAGCGTGTCGAGAGCCTCTTCCACCTTGATTTCCAGCAGGGGCGCCAACTGGCCGCGATCTGGCACGATCTCGCACAACTCCCAGTACGGATTCCAGAAATCGAGCAGATATTCTGCTGCAGTGCGGGCAACTGGCCGTCTTTTCGCGTCCACCAGCTGCAGCAGCCGGCCGGCGACATGCTTGCACACGCTTGCGTACAGCGTTGTCGAGTAGAGATCTGCGTCAATGGGGATGGCGTTGAACACATAGGCGTGGAAGACGGCCCTGGCGTACTCGCGGAAGGCGGGACCCAATTCCCCAGCCGACCAGTACACATCTCCCAGTATGCGATAGCTCTGGCTTATGACCTCATGGTCCTGATCATCAAAGGACTCCATCTCCCCAGACGTGGCTGCCTGTAGCGATGCCTCAACCTTTCCCACTGCCTTGTCGCGCAGACCCATCTCCATGTACAAATCGGCCATGTAGCTGTCAGTCCAGATCAGGTTCCACAGGTCTTCCTCGGCTTCAAAGGCCACCCGCGAGCTCTGGAAGTACTGCTCGGCCTTGTCGAATCTCTGGGGAGCCCCAAATTGGTAGGATTGGGCTATGAACCACTCGATGAACCCAAGAACGGTTCGCGCGTCCGGACTCAATTCCTCTATCTGCGCGCCCAGCCCAAGAACTAGCTTGAGATTCATCAGGGAGGTCCTGGCGGCGATCCAATCCCGGCGATAACCGTGCTTGTCATAGCCTTTTGGATAGGATTGATCCAGCTGGCACAGCAATTCGAGTAGCCTCAGATCCTCCTCCTCGCTTGCCACTTGCTGCCACATTTCCAGAAGTAGCTCCGAGTACTCGAAGGGCAGGAACCAGTTCCACCAATTAAAGGCCTCAAAGTACTCGCGGGCAAAGTGGAGGCGGGCAGCTGCCCGGTCGTCACCGGCCGACACGTGGTAGAGCCACTCAATGCAGTATTCCTGCCAGTTCTGCTTTTCAAGCCGGTAGTTCCCCACGTATACTTTCTTGGCTTCTTTCTCTTTGTAGTCACTCATCTGGCCCAGATAGTAGTCTCGAGCCCTCTCGTGAATCTCCGCATAGAGCCCGGGGTCTTCCTCTTGCAGGCGGAGCCCCAAATGCCTGCGCACAAGGTTCTGGACCATATAGACTGGCTTCTCGTTCCTCTTGTGCGCCAACTCGTCCACAAACGAGTAGCGCCCCAGCCGTTTTGCCAGCCGGCTGTAGTGCGGCGACTTGATGTTCTGCCCCTGGTCCGTGTCTTCGTCTGGCTCCGACAGCACCCCTTCCATGACGTCGCGCGTGTAGGAGCGCAATACTGCAGCAGCATACAGTGCGGGCTCTAGTTCTGAATCCTTCTCTCTGATGTCACACAGCACCTCCTCGATCATCCGATCGTACTTTTGTTCCAAGATCGTGGCGCGCGGGTCATCAGGCACCAATTCAGTGGAAATGTGAGTGAAAAAGTCTACAAGCTCATCCATGTCGTCAAGCTCGTCCTCGTGAATGGCATCGACTGCCAGGGCGAGGGTGCCGGGATGGCCGTGACTGAAGTCGTGAATGACTGTGCTCAGGAGATCGAGGCCGGGACGATCGCTAAAGCGCTTTTGCAAATAGGCGTCGACCTCCTGGACAGAGAAAGGCTCAAGTGCGAAATCTCTGACGAAATCTCGGCGCTCCAGCCCCTCGGGTGTCACGCTGCGGGCAAGGACCACGGAGATGCTATCGAGTCGCTCGAGCACATCCAGAAACCAGATGCCCGCCCGTTTCCCAATGATGCGGCAGAACTCGTCTACCAGGAGGACGTACGGCGTCTTCCTAGTGATGTCGATCATGCGGGCTATGAACTCGTCTGCCACTTGTGATCGCAAGGTATTCACCGCGCTCAACATCAGACCGCTGTAGACTCCCCCCATGTCCACGACTATGCTTCCTGTCGTGAGCGCACAGTTGACATGCGCTCCGGCGCCGACACTGATCCCGCCTGTCGAGACCTTCTCGATCCGGATGTTCGGATCCTGGCTCAGAGCGGTCAGGATGATCTGTTCCTGTAACGCAGCAGCGCGCTTGGCGAATTCGTCGACGGACCTGCGTCCCAGCTTTAGGCTCCCGGCCATACTATCCATGACGCTATACAGAAGGTCCCTGTATATAAGGTATTCGTCTTCCACCGCGAGCTCGGGCCCATGATCAGGCTGCGCCAGCCGGAACCGGTCAATGGACAACCAGATGGGCTTGAATGTGCCGTTCGAGTCCAGAGCCCAGTACAACTGAGAGAGCAAGGTGGTCTTGCCGTTCCCATGGGGGGCCACGGTGTCAATCAGAAGAAGGCGAGCGCCGCCTTGCAGCAGACGCTCGAGTTCGGAGAGCAGTTGGGGACGATCAATCCACAGTGCGTCAGGCAGCAGGGGCACATTGGTCTTCATCGTTTCCTCTTCTTGCGTTTCTTGGACTTGGGCTTGTCATCCTCATCGCCAACCTGGGCCCCTGCCCCGATGATGATGTCGCCAGTTTTGATTTCGCCCACCTCCGGTATCCTGGCCTCTGGACCAAAGATGGCGTCGCCCGTCTTGATCCCAGGATGTAGGGGCTGGCTCTTTAGGTCAATCTCGCCGGCAGGCACGCCGGCGATCACGTTGCCGGTGGCGACGGGGCCAGTCACCTTGGCTTTCTCGCCGACCTCAACGCCGCCCGTCGCGATATTGAGTGCCGACGCCGCGGGCTTGCCTGAAGATCTCTGGTCTGGCTCCGGATCTGGGTCTACTGAGGGCGGCTTTGGGAAGAGCACGCTCTCGTCTGTGCGGAGATGCAGCACGGGAACGCCCCAGTCCCGGTCATCGGGGCCGCTGAGTGTGAAGATAGCCTGTCGCCCATTAGTTACGGCGGCATCGACTGATTCGCCGCCAGTCAGCGCACGATAGAAACTGCGGCTGAAGGCGATTGCGTTGCTGTCCTTGATCTGGTATTGGTTGCCCACCACGGCTGGGATGCCAGCACGGGTCAAGGCCGGCACGACACCTGTCCAGGCGTTCACGCCATCCCTCCGGCCAGTCTCGCATGCACCCAACATGGCCAGACGCACGCCGCGGCCACTCAACAAGAGAGCCAGCGTTTCCGCGGAAAAGTAATCGGCCTCTCTGTCTCCCTCGAGAACCAGGTATCCATCGCCCTCCACGGTGCCAAAGGCCTGGCCCATGCCTCCTTTGAATTCGCCGTGACCCGCGAAATGGAAGAGGTGGGCGCTGCCACCTTGCATGGAATCGAGCAGTATCTGCCTCGTGGCGTGAGTATAGGAATCAACCTTGATGTCGGGCATGTCATGGAGTGTTTCCTGGATGTTGCGCAATTCGCGGTCCAGATCCAGCGTGTTGAAGCCCGGCACCGCGGGGTTCGCAAGGAGCACTACCATGCGCAGCGGACCAGTGCCCACGGGGGCAAGTGTTCCAGCCGGCTGGCCAAGGACTTCGTAGCGCACCAGCGAGATACGGCGATCGAGAACCAGGAAGCCATCTGCTCTTTCCTGTCCAGCAGGCGTGTCCACACGGCTGAGGTAGGCATACTCCCAGGGCAGGTCGGCCAATGCATAGGTCTCCAGCCTGAGCCGAATGCGCAGGCCTTCGTCGTCACTGAGCATTGCGCGGCTTTGGTCCAAAAACCAACGCGCCCGCTGCGGAAAGAGGCTATCCCCTAGCGTTTTCCCCAGCGCGATCATCTCCAACAGGTCTAGCTTGCCCCTCTCCAGCGTGCGCAGCCGCGCACGCAGGTCGGCCGGCAGCACGACCACATCAGCGGCATCAGCCCTCTGATTGCCAATCGGCGAGTCCAGCACGCGCACGGCATACTGCGCCTTGCCATTCTCGGCGCGGTAATCAGACAGCTGAAGGTCAAGGTTGCGGTAATTCATCGGGGCACGCTCCTTTCAGTTTGCGTCGAACAGATCGACTTATCTCGTGCGGCCTCAACAGTTTCGTTGCATTCTGCAATGGTTGCCGCAAGCTCCTGATCCGCAGCGCCAAGACCACGAGAAGGGAAAGGAGATCATGACTGTGGAGGTGTTCGAGCAGGTTCAGCGCCGAGCCGGTCATCGCGATACCTTCCACCACGTCCGTGTTGACGGGCAATTCGATGTCGCGCTTGTGAGAGTGTCGCTTCGGGCTGGGTGCGGTAGTAGAATTTCTCTTCTGCCAACACAGGGATTATAGCATGTGTTGATGGCAAAGGCAAGAAGGCGTTGAGATGGCTGGGGTTTCTCGCATTGTCTGCCAGGGCTTGGCGTCTATTCCAAGCCCGGCTTCCCCACCTCCATGCCGGCGAGATTCTCCAGCGCCTTGACCAGGGCATGGTTGCCCTCGGCGCCGCAACCCAGGTGCTGCAACGTCCTGTACAGGTGAAAGGCCGTGCTGCACCCGAACAGCGGGACCGCCAGTTCGTCGGCGGCCTCTAGGACGAGGCGCAGGTCCTTTTGCTGCAGGTCGATCATAAAGCCGGGACGCCAATCCCGCTTGATGACCTGTGGCCCGCGATTGCTGAGCGTCCAGCTCCCTGCCGCGCCTCCCTCGACTGCCTGCAACGTCTTTTCCAGGTCGAGCCCGCCTGCCTGGGCAAACAGCATCGCCTCTCCGAGAGCCAACATGCTATTCGCCACGAGGATCTGGTTGACCAGCTTGACCATCTGCCCCGCGCCGCTGCCGCCAACGTGGCTGATGCTCTGGCCCATGGCCTCCAGGTAGGGCATGGCCCGCGCAACCTGCTCGGCTTCGCCGCCGACCATGATGCTGAGTTTGCCGCGCGCCGCTCCCTCGCTCCCCCCGCTGATGGGCGCGTCGAGCATGTGGACGCCCTTTTCGCCGAGCGTCGCCGCGAACTGCAGCGTCTTGATGGGGCTTATGGTGCTGCAGTCCACGATGAGGGACCCGGGGCGCGCGCTACGGGACACGCCGTTGTCCCCGAACAACACAGCTTCCACGTCGGGCGTGTCGCTGACGCAGATGATGATGATATCGCACTGCGCCGCCAAGTCTGCTGGATTTCCGGCGCGTTTGGCTCCCTCACTCACCAGTGCATCTGCCTTGCTTGCAGTGCGATTCCAGACTGCCAGGTCGAATCCAGCATTGAGCAGATTGCGAGCCATGCCCTGGCCCATGATGCCCAAACCGATAAAGCCTACCCGCTCACTCACGATCATGCCTCCCGTGTCTGGGACCGTTCCCTATTTCCACGCCTGCGGGTGGTCGTCGCTCACCAGATCAAGATCCACCGCGCCCGCGTTGGACTCGACCTGTTCAATCGTCTTGCAGCCGGGGATCACGCAGGTCACGGCAGGGTGCTGCAAGCACCAGGCCAGAGCCCACGCAGCCATCGGAATGCCGGCAGGCACCTCTTCCTGCCGGATCTGCTCGGCTTGCTGGAGCCGGTCCTCAATGCGCTGGCGATCCCAGCCCGACCGCAGATCACTTTCTGAGCTGAACTGCGCTCCCGGCTTGTACTTGC
>JBFFCR010000211.1:0-6910 GCA_041559855.1 Anaerolineae bacterium
CCATGATGGCCGAAGCTCTCCCACCAGTTCGCAGAAACCGGCCCGAGGCTCGCGCCGCAAGCCCTCTCCTCAGAACCAGACTGGCCCAATCTCGAGATTGGGCCAGTCTTCTCGTCAATCCTGGCGCGCGGAGGTTGCGGCGGGCGGGGGTTCGTGGTATACTGAGGGCGCAACATGCTTCGGGATGTGCGTCGCGATGGCAAATGGCCAACGGGTGGCTCGCGGTAACCTCATCGTAGCGCCGCGCCCGACCTAGCCGAAGCGGTTTCACGAGAGTCTTTCGTTCCATTCCTACACGGCATTGAGCTAGGAGGTCCCCATATGGCGGTCCCAGACTACCAATCTATCATGCTCCCATTGCTCGAGTTGGCTGCCGATGGCAGTGAGCATTCGCTACGCGAGTCCATCGAGACACTGGCAGACCAGCTTGGCCTTTCGGGTGAGGAACGGAGGGAGCTACTACCCAGCGGTCGCCAGCCTACCTTTGACAACCGTGTGGGATGGGCGCGAACCTACATGAAGAAGGCCGGCCTGTTGGAGTCAACCAGGAGGGGATACTTCCGGATCACCAAACGCGGGCTCGACGTTCTGGCTAAGCAACCTTCGCAAATAGGCAATGCATTCCTCAGACAGTTTCCAGAGTTCGTGGAGTTTCAGACTCCACAGCAACGAGAACAAGAGCAGGAGCAGCCAGAGCTGGACGGCATGACCACTCCCGAAGAGGAGATCGAGTCAGCATACCAGAAGCTGAGAGAGAGCTTGAGCGCAGAAGTGCTTGCCGCAATCAAAGACTGCCCGCCTGCTTTCTTTGAGCAGCTGGTCGTCGATCTGCTTGTCAAGATGGGGTATGGGGGCACCCGCAAGGATGCCGGACAGGCTATTGGCAGGAGCGGCGACGGCGGCATTGATGGCATTATCAAAGAAGATCGGTTAGGCCTCGATATTGTGTACGTTCAGGCTAAGAAATGGGACAACACGGTTGGTCGGCCCGAAATCCAGAGATTCGCTGGAGCGCTGCAGGGCCAGAGGGCACGGAGGGGTGTGTTCATCACCACGTCGGGCTTTAGCGCAGCTGCAAAAGACTATGTCTCCAGAATCGATATCAAGATCGTGCTGATCGACGGCGAAACCCTCGCGCAGCTGATGCTCGACTTTGACATCGGCGTGACAACGGTGGCAACATATGCGCTGAAGCGCATTGATTCCGACTATTTCACTGGGGACTAGAGGTGGAGCCACAGTAGGGACCGCCAGATCGACGCGTTGGCGTACGAGTAGAGACGTCCCGGGACGTCTCTACATCCTCGGTGTCCTCACGAAAACTGAGCCCAGCAAAGAACAAAGGGCGAGGGAGACGTGCATCCCTCGCCCCAAACGGCAGCCAGATTCAACCTATGTCGTCACGTCGGGCGGCTGATCCGGCGCGCCGGCTTCCTCGGCCATCGCCTCTGCGGGCAGGGCCTTGGGCTCGCCAGCTTTCTCCCGCGGCTCGGATGGCGGCGACGGCTGGCGGCAATCCTGCTTGCCAAAGCGGGTATGGAAAACTGCACCCAGCCCCAGGCTGGTCAACAGGATGACAAAGGGCCAGGCGCAGCAGCATGGCTCGATCACCCAGAAGATTGCAGTCACCGGCACAGTGATCAGCAAGCCAATCAGCGTCGCACCCAGCGGCTGGAGCTTTTTGACGCGCAGCGCCTTGCCCACCTTCTGCCCGATCAGCTCCGCCAGAGCCACCCAGCCCAACACCATGCCGACCAGCAGGGCCAGCGGCACCGGCAGCAATACCAGCATCGAGAGCAAGATCAACAGCAGGCCAATGGGGCTGAGGATGACGGTGCCGATCAGTCCCGCGCCTATCACGATGAGCAGGATCAGCAGGACACCGGCGAGCGCCTCCAGCACGGCAGCGATCAAAAAGGTCAGCAGTCCCAGCACAAGGCTTTGCGCCGGCATGGTTGCGATACACTCCGATACGCGCCGGGTGGGTCGCGGCCAGACAAGGACGATCAACACGCCGAGGGCAATAAAGACCATGCCGAAAACGCCCGCTGTCACGACTCTGCCCAGGAACCGGCCGAACTGCTGTGCAGGCGTCTCGCCGGCATCACGGGGAACCCAGGGGAAATTCGCGAACCGGCCAGGCATCTGGAGCACCTCGATCCTGTCGCGGATGATCTCCAAGTTGGGCAGGCGGATCTCGCTCAGCTCTTCGCCGCCGACCCGCGCTCCCGGCGCCCGCTCCAGGCTGCCCGATACGCTCATCAGGTCGCCACCGACGACGGCCGTGTCGCGCAGGTCGCCACGACCAGACCAGATCGAGAGATCCCCCCTAACACGACCTGCGATCTCAGAGTCGCCGTTTACGACAATGAGATCGCTCTCTATCACGGCGCCCTGCGCCAAGGTCAGATCGCCGCCGATGACTGCCAGGCTGCCGGCGATGGTACCACTGATCTCTACCTCGCCGTTGGTCACGAACACGTCTCCGTTGATGGCGCTTCCCGCGGGGACGCTCAGATCCCCGTTAAAGACGCCCAGGTCCCCGTCCATCGTCTCGTCCGGTTCGAGCGACACGTCCTCGTCGACAAAGATGCGGCCATCATCGGTGACAATCCGCGGGCCGTCGGCAAAGGCCGCCGGTGCGGGCAAGAGTAGGAGGAGCAGCAGAGACAGCACCCCCAACCACAATCCTTTCTTCATCATAGAACACCTCCTTGCTATGCTGCCAGTGACGCCTTTAGCGCGCCCGGCAGGAAACGACAACCTAGGCGAACCCATTGTGACGAGTACCGCCCGGACGCTTTGCGAGCAACCAAGCCCACGCGGCGATCAAGACCACCAAGCCAGCGCCGAGAAAGAGCGCCAGCGGAGCGCCGTAGCGTGCCAGCAGATCACCCAGGAAAAGGCTCGCCCCTTTGCCCATCAGGCCCACGCCCGACGCTACCTGTGTTAGGGCATGGGCGCCCTCCTGAACAGCGACAGAAGAATCGTACCAGCGCCAGGCGACGATCCCCAGCACGATCAGCAGCACGGCAGCCACGGTGGCGCCTGCCAGCGATAGTGAACTGGTCAGCACCGCCGCCCCCCCGAACACCCGGCGCGTTCTCTTGGCCCGGTCGGCCAGCCGGCGATCGACCTTGACAGCAAACCCTAGTGGTGGACCGACCGTCGGGGAGCTCTCGAACAGGGCCGCAACTTGCGCCATGGCCTGCCACTCGGCGCGGCAGGTGGCGCAGCTTTCCATGTGCTGCTCCAGCCGCTGACGGTCGTCGCTGTCAAGCAAACCGTCAAGCGCCAGCGACATCAGGGCCGTCATCTGTTCACTGTGCTCGCATTCTGCCAAATGCTCCATGGTCATCATCTTCTCCCCTCGATGGTGTCAGGCCGCCTGCAGTTGTCGGGCCATCATGCGGCGCGCTCGGTGTAGTCTCGATTTGATCGCACTTTCCGTCGTCTTCATCGTATCCGCAATCTCCCGGTAGGACAGGCCGTGCCAGTAGCGCAACACCACAGCCGCCCGATACTCGGAAGGCAATGTCTCCAAGACCTCTCGAACCTTCTCCCGCCGCTCGTTCTGGCTAGCAACCTCGTCGGGACGGGGCGAGTTGCTCACCGTCCACAGCGGCGGCAAGGGGCCATCCAGCGAGAGCTGGGGAGCCCGGCCCTTCCGCCGCAACCGATCGATACAGTGATGCGATGCGATCGAGAGCAGCCAGTTCACGAACTTGCGGCCCGGCTGATAGGTGGCCAGCTTGCTATAGGCGCGCAGAAAGGTCTCCTGGGCAGCATCCTCCGCCCCCGCTGTATTCCCCAGCATGCGGTAGGTCAAGTTATAGACCGGCCTCTCATAGGCCCGGACTAGGTGCCCGAACGCCTCGCGATCTCCCCCCAGAGCCTGCTCGATCCAGGCCCGCTCCTGGTCCATCCTCAATCCTCCATGCACCTACCTATACGGATTATACTGCCAAAGGTTGCCAACCTCCAAGGGTACTTGGTGGCCTGGCAGCCCGGAGCAGGCACACGATTTGACAACGCAGGGCGTGCGGATAGAATCGTAATCGCAGGAGCGGATGGCGGCTGGCGCAGATCCGGGCAGCATCTCGACCGGGGTGCGCGTTCCGGGGCCGGCCTTGTGCGCTCCAGTTACCATCTGCACTCCGAGGTGGCGTATGAGCAGGGAGAGGGTACTGTTGCTGGGGGCTTCCGGCACCATGGGGCACGCGGCGTTCAGCGAATTGTGGAAACGAAGGGACAAGTACGAGCTGGTCATCCTGGCGCGCCCCTCAGACAAGAACAGGAAGCTGTTCCACCCATACATGCAAGAGGCCAGCGTCGCGCCCATTCCGGGCAGAGGGGTGGCCAGGGGCGACCGCTTTACGATCGTATGGGGCGATGCCACCGAGTATGCCGACGTGGAGGCTGCAGTCCGGGGCGCGGATTGGGTGCTAAACGCCATGGCCTTTATCTCCCCCCAGGCCGACTATTACCCGGAGATGGCGAAGGCAGTGAACACGGACGCCATTGTCAACGTCATCCGCGCCATTGAGGCCCAGCCTGGCGGCGCCGAGCATATCAAGCTCGTTCACACTGGCACGGTAGCCCAGACGGGCGATCGGCTGGGCGGCATCCACTGGGGACGCGTGGGCGACCCGCTCAAGCCCTCCATCTTTGACTATTATGCCGTGACAAAGATCGCCGGCGAGCGGGCAGTGCTAGAGTCGGACATCAAGCATTGGGCCTCGCTGCGGATGACCTTCATCATGCCCACGGAGTACAAGTCCTACGTGAGCCTGCGAGACCCGATCATGTTTCACCAACCACTGGATTCTTTCATGGAGAACCTGTCTGACCGCGATGCAGGCTACGGTCTGGTCAATTGCCTCGACATCCCCGACGATTCCGACTTCTGGCAAAGGGTCTACAATATGGGGGGCGGGCCCGGCATGCGTTGCACGGCCTACGACTATGCCAGTATGAGCTTCCAGGCGATGGGCCTGTCGGGCATTGAAGCCTGCGCGGAGCGCAACTGGTTCGCCCTGCGCAACTTTCACATGCAATACTACGAGGATAGCCATGTCCTAAACGAGTACCTGCATCACTGGCGCGACGACATGGACACGTACTGGGAGGCCTTGACCGCTAGCATGCCGCCGCCCATGAAGGCGCTGGCATTCCTGTGCCGTCGCGTACCCCCTGTCCGCAGGCAAGCGGAAAGGGTCACCTACCGCATGATGAGGGACTGGGCGGAGAATCACCGCAACGGCACGGCTTTCTGGTACAAGCAGCGCTGCGAACTGCGCATCAGCGCCTTTTACAAAGACTATGAGACCTACGAATCGATCCCCGGATGGGGTATCGACATGCCCCAACTGGACCCCGAACCGGAGTGGCGCCGCTTGGATCACGGCTACGACGAGTCGAAGGAGCAACTGGCTCTGGCAGACCTCCAGGGGGCGGCCCGATTCCGGGGCGGCGAGTGCCTGTCTGACGAATGGGATGGCGACATGTACTCGCCAGTGGCGTGGAAGTGCGCTTTTGACCACGAGTTCACGGGCAGGCCCAATACCATCCTGAAAGCAGGGCACTGGTGTCCCGTGTGTGTGGCCCCGCCGTGGAACTTTGACGCCATAGCCAGGCACAACCCCTTCTTTGCGCAGGTATGGTACCCCAACCACGACGAGGATGAAGGCAATTGGTATGGGGAGGACTGCATCCAGGACATTGCTGGAGCGGACCTGGACCGGGGGTAGCAAGACGTCTCTGGAGCCGTTCCCGGCAATCCTCCATAGCTCAAGCCGGTAGCTCAATCACCCCCGACTCGGGCGTTCTGCACGCGCCCCAGGCTCGCAAGCAAAGAGCAAGGCATCCCCACCCTTCAGCCCTGATTCCTGTCAGGCAGTTCGCTCTGCATCAAAGATCCACAGGGCGTAGCTTGATCGTACGCCAAACGGTGGTTTCTACCCCCAAAAACAGCCTTCTCCAGCCATAGTCAAGGCTTGACAAAGGTGCAGTTTTCAGGTAACCTGGCCAACTATATGTACAATAAATCGGCCTGGGTTCATTGTGCCCTGGGCGCGCCAATTGCCGCACAAGGGGGGATTGAGACATGGCTCGAGGAAGCATAGCAGTCAAGGCAGATAAGACCTCCTCTTCATTGAGTTGGAGGTTCTTGCGCATACTGCTGATCCTTGGTGGGATAACCATCGGCCTCATCTGTCTGGGCATCATCGCTGCCGAAGCGTGGGACTATTCCAACAGCGTGGCCTTTTGCACAGACACCTGCCACGACGTTCATCCCGAGGAACCGGTCGCCAATCAGGATTCGTACCATGCCCGGGTCAAGTGCACTGAATGCCACATGGGACGGGCTTCGATATTGCGCGGCGTGGTTCTCAAGTCGAGCCACTTCCGGCACCTGCCGGCGATCCTCTTTGACAACTATGAGCGCCCCCTCGTATCAGAGACGATGCGGCCCGCCAGCGAGTCCTGCGAGAAATGCCATTTTCCTGCAGCCTTTCACGATGATATGGCGCGGGAGATCGAGCATTACCTACCAGACGCCGGCAACACCGCAAAGCTTACCTACCTGCTCCTGCGGACTGGGGCTGGGACACAGGAGGCGGATCAGGGCTTTGGCATCCACTGGCACGTCAGCAACCAGGTAGAATACATTGCCACTGATGAAGCCAAGCAGGACATCCGCTGGGTGCGGACCACCTACGCCGACGGGCGCACCGTCGAATACAACGACGCGACCAATCCTCTTGCGCCCGAAGAGATCGCCGGGGCCGAGAAACGGACCATGGATTGCGTGGACTGCCACAACCGGATCGGCCACCCCTTCCAGTCGCCCGAGATCCTGATTGACGAGGCCTTCGCCGACGGACGTCTGAGCACGGACCTGCCTTTC
>JBFFCR010000212.1:0-6909 GCA_041559855.1 Anaerolineae bacterium
ACTGGCGCCGCTCTTCGACAAAGACATCAGCCAGCGTCTGGGCCATGAGCCTGGCTTCTTCGGGATCGTGGCTTTCGGCTTGGATCGTGATGCTCATGTTGGAGGAATCCGCGCTGACGTCGAGATCAGCCAGAAACTCGTAGGTGCTCATGTCCAACTGGGCAATGTCGATGGCCTGCTGCGTCATGTTGTGCGTCTTGATGTTCAACACATAGTTCCGCAGCAGGTCCTGGGTAGCCTGGTTCAGGCCCCAGTCAGCCCGTGCCGGGTTAGCACTGAGTTGGATGGTGGCCCGGTAGGTCTCTGACATCAGCATGCTGACGCCCAGTGCCGCCACCGCCGCCACCACCGCTACCAGGATGATGATCCAGCCGCGCTTGACTGCGACATTCCAGTACTCACGAAACTCCACAGTTGCCTCCGGATTGCTTGGCTTCAGAGTCAGGGCATTGTATCACGAAAACGGCCAAACCCCCAAATCCCCGGCTTTGGAATCCTCCCGCAGGAGCGCTAGCGCTTTCTCCTCAGCCAGGAGCGGCGCGGGATCTCGCCCAGGACCGGCACGCCCAGGGATTCGACCTCCGCCCGATCCCGCACTGTGTCGTCCAGATACTCCCACAGGAAGGCCAGGGCCACCCCCGCGGCCAGGGCTACGAACAGCCGGATGGGAAGATCCAGCTTGTCGGTCAGGCTGCGACCCACCTGGCCTATGCCCGGCCCGTCGATGAGCACCGCCTCCGCCTCGATGCCGGCCAGTTGCGGGAAATAGTCGGCGCCACCATCCTGGATCGCAGCCCCTGCAGCCTCGGCGATGGCCTGCACCTGATCGCGATCCGGCCAGGTGACGGTGACCGTCATGATACGGTGCTCCCGGCTGGCAAAGATGGTCCCCGCCGACACTTGAAAGCCGACCTGCTCGCTGATACGCGCCGCAAAGTCGCCTCCCTTGAGCACCTCGCTGAGGTCATCGGCCAGGTACTCTGACGCCAGCCAGGCATCCGAGCGCCCCTCCCCGGAGGGGGCATTGACCGCCTCGCTTCCCTCGATTCCAATGGCAAAGCGCATCGTGGCTGTCCACACCGGCTCTGGTTCCCGGTAGGTAACCAGGCTGACAACCAGGACGACGCCGAGCAGCGCGACGATCAGCCACCACCGCCGCCATACAATGCGCCAGTATTGTCGTAGCTCCATCACTCCCCCATCTGCTCCCTGATGATCGCCATCAGGTTGGACTTGAACACCTGCGTATCGAATCGCCCGGCATGCGCCCGAATGGCTCCCGCCGAGAAAGCAGTCTCATCAAAGCGGTTCACGGCTTTGACCAGCGAGCCGGCCGTCTGCTCACGGAAGAAGGTGCCTGTCACGCCCTCTACGACATAGTCCAGCGCGCCCCCACCGGCAAAGGCGATCACAGGCCTGCCGGCAGCCATGGCTTGCACCGGCGCGATACCGAAATCCTCCAGGCCGGGAAACACAAAGGCGCGGCAGCGGGCAAATAGCTCGCCCACCTCCTCGTCGGGCACGCGCCCCAGGAAACGCACACTGGGGCCAGCCATCGCCTCCAGGCTGGCT
The DNA here is from genome assembly GCA_041559855.1 of Anaerolineae bacterium. GTDB lineage: Bacteria > Chloroflexota > Anaerolineae > JAAYZQ01 > JAAYZQ01 > JBFFCR01. The sequence goes on from JBFFCR010000212.1 coordinate 1,573, forward strand.
CGATCGCGACCGCTACCAGCAATCCACAGCGGCAGGCCCAGCTCGGTGAAAGCTTGCACTGCCAGGTCAATGCGCTTGTACGGCACAAGACGCGACACGATCAAAAAGTACCCGTCGCTGTCCCCGTCCGGCGATGGCGTGAAACGCGCCGTGTCGACCGGCGGATAGACTATCGTCGACTCGCGCTGGTAGTGGCGCCGGATCCGCTCCTGAACCGCGCCCGAGATCGCCACGAATGCATCCACCCGGTCCGCGGCGGCCCGCTCCCAACGTTGGAGCCGTCCCAGGAATGGCCGCACGAGGCTCCGCGCCAGTCCTCCGATCTGCTCCCGGCCGACGTAGGCGTCAAAGTCCCACACAAACCGGGTGGGCGTCAGGCAGTAGCACACGTGCCGGGTTCCAGGGCCGGTGCGTACCCCCATGCAGAAGGCGCTCTTGTTCGAGAGTACAAGATCGAAATCCCGCAGTTCCAGCCCGCCAAAGGCCAGTGGGTAGAGGAGCAGGTACGGCTGGTGGTGCCGGTGAATGGCAGGGAGCCGGTCCATCCAGGTGGCGCGGATGTCCCATTGCCCATAGGCCGGCGGCATGGCTTCGGGCCAGTACATCGACGTGTACACGGTCGCGCCGGGGAACAGCTCCACCAGCGCTTCGAGCACCCCCTCGGCCCCGCCTATTTGGTTCAGCCAGTCATGGACAATGGCAACTCTCAATACGCCCCTCTGCATCGAGCGAGTGGGTCAAGTATACCATCAAGCGCTCGAAATGACAACACCGGCCCGAAAGCCAGCGAAGGCTTGGGCAGAGAAGTTGTTGCGAGTGGCACATAGCGCAGGATGCTGCTCATTGTGGCAGGACATTCAGGCTCGGCGCGGATCACAGTCCGCGGCAGGACACCCAAGGCCGGACTGTGGTCCGGCTTGAGCAGGGTGAAGACGATTTCACTAGGAGTGGCACATGGCGCAGGACGCTGCTCATTGTGGCAGAACATTCAGGCTCGGCGCGGACTGTGGTCTGGCCTGAGCAGGGTGAAGACGATGTCGTTAGTAGCCGCCTCAGGTAGCAGGGCAACCTCCTCAGACTCGGATAAAAGGGACGATGAAGTAGCCGTAGACGGTCAACGGTGGTCCGTGCATGCACGAACTGGCAGAGCTGAGGGTTACGGCAAGGTAAACGTCGCGGTGTTGTTGTCGCGTTTCGTTTCCGGAAGAGCGCCCCTTCCATCCTCTGGATTCACGGTAAAGGTAAGCGTGCCGCCCGGAATCCAGAGATAGCCCACGCGGATGGCAGCCACCCCGAGCCCCTCGCCTTGCACAAAGGGGATCGAATCGGTGAGCCAACGACCCTCCTCGTTCTCCACCAGAATGGGTACATCGGCCGCGTCCCGCGTGCCCAGGTTATGCACCGTGACCAGCACATGCCATGGCTCCGGTATCTCGATGTCCGTCGTGCTGATGGTGAAATCGTAATCGTCCAGACTGGTCTCGGAGCCCGGCTCAGAAGCGGGCGTCAGACTAGCGATCGTCGAGACCCGGTTGTTGGCCGAGTTGTCCTCCTGCAACCCGCCCACCCAGCCGGGGGGATTAAGTTCCACAGTCAGTGTGTCCCCCTGTTTGAAGGGCTGGTCAACCGGTACATAGATCTCTGCCTTGCCCCCGCACGGTGGGATCGCCGGCGTGTAGGCGACTCCCGTCGCAGTTGCACTGGTGACGGCAACCGGCAGATTATAGACCGCGCGGTTCCCGACGTTTCGCACACGCACCCAGACCCGCCGGCCATCCGGCTCGACCGCGACATCTGCTGCCTCAATCTCCACGTCGACGCGGCCCGAGCACAGGTCGCTGGTATAGGCATCAAAGGGCTCTACGACGAGATCGATCAGCGCCACATTGTCCCGGGTATCGACCTCGGTCCAGGTTGGGGCTCGATCCTGCCAGGCATCTGGCAGGCGATTCACCTGGATCCATACCTGGTGTTCCCCCCCGGCCAGGTTCCACTGCACGGGCACGTCGACCTGCAGCGACTGGGAAGCGGGGACCGTCACCGTGATCAATTCCGTGTACGGGCTGTACCCGATCTCCTCCTGCCGGGCAGAGATGAGGATCATCACCGGGACCTCGTCGGCAGGGGTAGGCATGTTGTTGTGGATAACGGCTGTCACCGTGAACGGGAAACCAGCACCCAGGGGCTGTGGCTCTATCAGGACCTCTTCCTCTACCAGTGTCAGATCGACGGCCGGCGGCTCGGATTCGGGCGGGAGTGAGGGCAGGGGCACGCTGATCTCTCCGAGGGGGTGCGCAGTCGGGGTGCTCTGCGCGCCCTCCCCTGCCTGGTCGCAGCCAAGCAGCAGCAGTGGAAGCAGGATGAGGATGAGCGCCCAACATGAGGGGGTGCGGCGGCTGTGACGTTCGGCTAGCTGGCTTGACATGCGTCTGGACTGCAACAAGGGAGAATGAGTCGCCGTCCTTGTCCTAGTCAGAGACCACGACGGGAACGAACAGGGTGACGCGAATGGTGTAGGTGCCTGGGATGTCAAACATATCGGTCGGCGACATCAGGTATCGTTCCGCGCAGACATCGGCCAGCAGATCTGGCGTTACACGAAAGATCGACATGCCCTGTGCTGGCAGCGGGCCGTTGAAAGACAGCTCAAAGTGATAGGCGCCTGTGGGCCCGATGACATCGAGGTCGAGGTCGATGGTCTCCATCGGCTCTGGCATATCGCTCTGTACATAGACCGTCACCGTAAACGGCTCGCCGGGACCCAAGTCCCGGGGTGCGACCAGCAGGGTGGCGTCCAATTGCGAGAGCACTGGGGATGCCAGATCGGGTACTGGCTTGCCGGCACCAAAGACGGCGCCAAGCTCAGTCTCAGCCGAGGGCAGGCTCTTTGTCGGGAACAGCGAAACCGGCTTCAAACTCGATGGCACAGGAATTCGCCCGAGCAGGGCAAGCAACCCGACAGCTACCAGCAGCAGCACCAGAATGCCGCTTGTCACGCGGGCAGTGAACGCCGTGCGGCGCGCGCGGCCCGCCCGGTGCAAGCTCTGCTCGGACGCCTGCACGATCCTGGCGCTCACATCGGCCGAAACGTACAGGGGCCGCACCGACGCCGCCAGAGCCCGGCGCACATCTCGCTCGAGGGCAGGTTGTTTGCGCAACTCCATGACGCAGCGAGAGCATCCTGCCAGATGTTCTTCCATTCGCGCGCGATCGCGCTGATTGAGCTCGTCATGCATAAAGTCATCAATCAGGCGACGGGCCAACTCGCAGTTCACGCTGCCACCTCTCCCGACACAGCTTGCTGATCCTGCTCTTCCTCCACAGCCAACAACTCCCTCAACCGATGGCGGGCAATGTGCAACCGCGATCGCACTGTCCCCGAGGGGATGTCGAGCGCTTGCGCGATCTCTTCGTTGGACAGGCCCGCATAGTACCGCAAGAACACTACGAGCCGGTGCTTCTCGCCCAGGGTATCGATCGCCGCTAGAACCCAATCCCGCTGCTCGCCCTGCATCGCCAGGCGCTCGGGTTGCTTTTCCGGCGCGGCCACCATCTGGGGCTCTGGCTCGGGCCAGGGCAACACCTGGTACCATCGTCGCCGCAGGCGCGACCGGCAGGCATTCACCGAGATGCGATACAGCCACGCTTCAAAGCTGGTACCCGGCCTGATCTCGTAGCGCGGCAGCGCCCGGAACGCCCGGATAAAGGTCTCCTGCGTCATGTCCTCCGCGTCCTGTTCGTTGCGCATCACCAGGTAGCAGAGCCGGTACACATAGTGCTGGTGACGCCGGATCAGGACCTCAATCGCCAGCCGGTCCCCCCGCTGGCAGCGGCGGATCAGCGACTCTGTATCAATATGGGCAAACTCGGCATCTGCCCATGTCTCCATCTCAACTAACGCCATCTTTCCTCGGATCGTTCATAAGCCGCCTCCTCTGACACACCAGCGACGACAAAAGGATACGGCAAACGACAACAGCAATCGAGCTAAAAAGAGGCTATTGCGTCCTCCAGCTCGCTGTAGATCTCCAGGAACCTGGTGAAACCCACCATCTCCAGGACCTGGACCACGCGGGGCTGCGGATTGAGCAGCTTCAAGTGCGGCTGGAATCCGGCTTCGCTGGCGTGCCCGAGCCCTCGGAGGGTCGCCCAGCCGGATTCCAGGTCCGGCGGCGCCTCGTCCCGGAGCAGAGCAGCGATGCTCTGCAACGCCACCAGGCCAGAGCTGCTCATGTAGGGCGTGTCGCCCAGATCCAGGAGAATGTTCGATGCCCCGGACCGGCGGGCCTCCTGCGCTTTGGCGATCAACTGCTGGTAGCTGGCCGCATCCAGATCGCCATGCGGCTGAAGAATCGTAACCGCAACCTTGCCGAGAGCCTCACTGACCGTTACATTCATGGCGCTTGTCCCCCTCGATCGAGTCGTCTGACTATCGTCACCGAGTTGCCTCTGTCTCTGCTAAACTCAAAACGGACATCGTCCATCAACTGCCGCACCAGGAAGAGGCCCAAGCCGCCGAGCAACCGCTCCTCCAGTGGAAGGTCCGTATCCGGTGTGGGGACCTGGTTCGGATCGAAGGTCGCCCCCCAGTCGCGCACCGTCACGCGGATCGATGGCCCGTCGCGCTCAACGGTAACCTCGATCTCGCCTTCCTTCCCGCCGTACCCGTGCCGGATGGAGTTTGAGCAGATCTCGTCCACTGCCAATTCCAGATCGGCAGCGGCCTGCTCATCCGCATCCAGCGAACGGCTGGTTTCAACCACAAAGCTGCGTATTGCGGCCAATTGGCCCGGATCGGCACGCCAGCGCGTTGTCGCCATCTGCCATCTCTTCAGATACAAGGATACCACAAAGCTCTATAGGTGTCAACGCTCCTGGATGGCCGCCGGTTCCTCACTGGCTGCTGAGGATCCAGCGGTCGTAGAGCGCGTCCAGATCCCGGCCCGAGACCGACTCGGCCGCTGCCAGAAAGCCATTGGGAGTCGCGATCCCCCAGCGGAACTGGGTCGCGTACTCGTGCATGATCGCCCTGAATACCTCGTCGCCCACCTCCTGGTGCAGCGCGTGGAAAAAGAGAGCGGCCTTGGCGTAGACGATCACCTCATAGTCCCAGCTAAACGCGGAGGACGGTTGATCCACCACCGCGTCGTACTGGTTCTCGACGGCAACCTGGTAGGGTACCTGCCAGCGCTGGCTAACCAGCGCATCGGCGCGTGCCGCGTCGTACGTAGCGAGGTAGTAGATGGCCATCGAGTATTCCGCCAGGCCTTCGTCCAGCCAGGGCGTGTTTATCTGGTCATTGCCCACCTGGGCGTACCACCACTGGTGCGCGATCTC
>JBFFCR010000213.1:0-6908 GCA_041559855.1 Anaerolineae bacterium
CAAAGCTCTCGCCCGTCGCGTTCTCGAAGACTTGGTGGTCAAGATGGACTTGGAGAAAATCGATGAATACTTCGCCGCAGATGTCATCGTCCATGTTCCCTTTCTCGAAATGCCTCCGGGCCGCCAAGGCATACGGCAGCTTTACAGTTCGTTCCCAGACGCAATTGCCGATGTCGACCTGAGATTTGAAGACCAGATTGCCGAAGGGGATAGGGTGGTCACCCGCTGGTCATCATCTTTCACACACACGGGCGATCTATTCGGTGTTCCCGCGACTGGTAAGCGTGTGAAGCAATCTGGCATCATGATCTACAGGATCAGAGATGGCAAGGTTGTAGAACAATGGGCTGAGGCCAACATGTGGGGACTGATGCGGCAGCTTGGTGCCATCCCTTCCTAGCGAGTCCCTCGCGAAATAAGCAGGAGCTCCTGGGCCTCATAGAGGACTACCGCCAGGGATTGCTGCCACTGATCGTGCCCCTGACGCTGCGGAAGAACCACCTGAACCGCTACCCAGTGCCTGACTGGGTTCACCAGCAGGTGTATCTGCATCCGTACCCGAAGGAGCTCATGCTGCGGAATCATGTGTAGTCCCGAGGTGGGTCACTATGCGTCAGGAGGCTCTTAGATCAGGATACGGGTGGTTAGGCCTGGCAGTTTTTGTCGTTTGTGTCCAGTCTTATAAGAAGGACTCCCCCTCATCGGGCCTGTTGCGGGTGAAAGTCTACAACGAGCACGGCATGGCCCAGCGGAACGGCACGGGGATGTTCCCCCGAGAGGTCGTGCCGATGCCGCCACGCGGCATTGGCCAAACGCATTCCCGCTTCTGCCGCTGGAGGAGGAAGGCCGGCTCAACGACATGCCCCTGCGTGAGAATTTCATCGAGCGGGTGTTTGGCCTACGGCGGAAAGGATGGCTTTCCGCTTGGCAGTTCTGCCGCAGGCAAACTGCACGACCGCATGGACGGGAAGCTGACTGTTACTTTGGATGCCCTTCACTGCCAAATGGAGTCGATGGAGGCCACCCTGGAGAAACGTGCCGACTACGTGCTGCCGGTCAAAGAGAATCAGCTCCGGCTGCTTGAAGCGCTACAAAGGCTCTACGATGATCCCGAGGAAATGCGCTGGGTCGAGTGTGACTCCTACCGAACCATCGAGAAGGGCTCAACGCCGCCCCCTCTACCCGTCATTCTGTCCACCATGGCCGCAAACCACCGGCAGGGGGCCTATGGACCTAGCTGAGCAGCACACCGGAGAGGCGCCCGCACGGGCAGAACTGGACTGGTCATCAAGGCTGCTGGAATGTCTGTGGCTTGTTGCTGCGGTCGCGGTACCGCTGGCCCTCAACCCCTGGGGCAGCAGTGCGTTCGAGCTGCCCAAGGCCGTGCTGCTGCGGCTGTTGGTGCTGTTGATGATCCTGGCGGCGCTGGTCAGGCTTGTCTCAAAACCAGGGACTGCGCGCAGCAGGCCAGGGCTGAAGTCGTGGCGCTCCGTCGCCCCTCTGCTCGTACCCGCGCTGCTGTTCGGCCTGGCGCTGGCCCTGTCCACGCTCTTCTCCGTCGCACCCGGGACCAGCCTGTGGGGCTCCTATGACCGCCAACAGGGATTCCTCACCCTGGTCGCTTACCTGATCCTCTTTTTGCTCACCGCTGCCAACCTCCGCAGCCGCGAGCAGGTGGAACGGCTGTGGCTGGCGCTGGTCTGGGGCAGCGCGCCTGTGGTGGCCTATGGCCTCGTGCAGGCGGCCGGGCTCGATCCACTGGACTGGCGTACCGACGCCGCTTCGCCCATCCTCTCCACCCTGGGACGGGCGAATTTCGTGGGCTCCTACCTGGTGCTTGTGGTACCGCTGACGGCGGGCCGCATCTTTTTGGCGCGGCGACGCTGGCCCTATCTGCTGCTCCTGGGCGGGCAACTGGCCTGCAGTGCGCTCACCCAGGCACGCGCGGCCTGGGTGGGCCTTGCCGTGGTCCTGGTGACCGGCTTGCTGGCCTGGGCATTTGGCAGCCGCTGGCGCAAGCGGCACCTGGTCGCCCTAGTGGCAGCAGTCCTGGTCATGGGCCTGCCAACCGCTGGCTTTTTGACCATGCTCAATCAGTCCAGCGGTCCTTTCGCCGACCTGGCCCGCCTTCCCGGATTTGACCGGCTGGCGGCGCTGACCGACCTAGACGCGGGCTCCGGCGCGGCGCGGCTCACTACCTGGCGCGCGACGCTGCCGCTGGTGGTTGAAGGCGGGGCGCTGGGCTACGGCCCGGAGACGATGCGCCCGGTCTTTGCCCGCGTCTTTCCCCCCGAGCTGGTTTACTACCAGGGACGGCACGTCAGCGTGGACCGGGCCCACAACCTGTGGCTGGACCTGGGCATCAGCGCGGGCCCGGCGGGTATCGCGGCCATGCTGGCGCTCCTGGCCGGCTGGGTCTGGCTGGCCTGGCGGGGGCTGCCGGGCCGGGGGGACCGGTGGGCTCTGGTGACGTGGGTAGTGCTGGTGGCTGCCGTGACCGGGCATCTGGTCGAGCTGCAATTCACCTTCGACCTGACCGCCAGCGCGACGGTGTTCTGGCTGGTGCTGGCCATGGGCGCGGGGCTATGGATGGCCCGGCCCTGGCGCCGCCAGGCGGCCAGGGTGACGGGCAGCCGGCAACTGCTGCCGATGGTGCCCGGGGTGATACTGGCCCTTGTTCTGGCGTGGCTGGTCTGTGCCCGGCCCATCCTGGCCGACCTGGCCTACCAGCGGACACAAGAAGCCACGTCGACAGCGGAGGAGCGGCTGGCTGCCAGCGCCCGGGCGGCGCGTCTGTGGCCGCTGGAACCGGTCTACCGCCTGGAGTTGGCCTGGAACCAACTGCAGCAGGGAGACGTGCAAGGGGCTGAAGCGCAGTTAGCCGCTGCGCTGGAGGATAACGCCCACGACCCGGGAGTTTGGGCGGCAATCGGCGGGCTCTATGCTCGCTGGGGCGCTGTCGAGCCGGGGCGCTTCGTCCAGGCCGAAGCCGCCTACCGCCGGGCTCTGGACCTGGCGCCTAACACCGCATCCTACGACGTGGCCTTGGGCCTGGTCCTGGCTCGCCAGGGACGACTGGAAGAGGCATTGAGCAAGCTTGAGCGGGCGGTGGCGTTGGACGCCACCGATTTCGTGGCCTACCGCCACTTGGCCGACCTCTATTCAGCAGCCGGGCAGGAGGCCAAAGCGATAGAGGCACAGTGGCAGGCAGGAAGGTGGGAAAGAGAGACCATGACCGACTAGGATCGAGCGGGGAAGCACCATCCGGCACCCGGGCCATGTAGCATGGCTGGAAGGTTCGACGTATCATCACAAGACCCAAGGAGGTGGACTATGAAGCGCAAGGACTTTCGTGTTTCAGCCAGGTGGCAGGTGTCTCTGGCACTGACGGTCGGGCTGCTGGCCCTGGTGTGGCTGGTCAGCACCACGCTGGCCCAGGAACCAGCCGGCACTGGAACGACCAGCAACCCAACCGATCGCAGCCCACTCGGAGGCTCGCCCACCGAGACTTTTGCCTACCAGGGCTACCTGGAGGATGGTGGGCAGCCCGCCAACGGGGTGTACGACTTTCGGTTCTCGGTCTGGGATCAGGATGCCAACGGCACCATGATCGGCAACCCGATGGAGTTCGACAGTTGGATCACAGTCCAGGATGGCATCTTTTCTGCCTACCTGTTCCCCGATCCGGCGAACACGGTCTTTACCGGGGGTGCGCGCTGGCTGCAGATCGAGGTGCGCCCCGGGGACAGCATCGGCCCCTACACCAACCTGGGTCGCCAGCCCATCGTGCCGGTGCCCTACGCCTGGAGCTTGCGGCCCGAGGCCATGGTGAGCGGCGACACGGGCACAGATTCCGGCTTTGGAGATGCAATCCTCAACCTGGACAACACCCGTGAGCTGTGGGGGGGAGGTAATACCTCAACCCTGTACGCCCGGGCCTCCACTGGAAGCGCGGTCCGCGGCGAGAGCGGAGGGGTGGGCGTGTATGGCTATAGCTCATCGACCTATGCAGTGCGCGGCGAGTCACTGCTCGGCACCGCCGGTTACTTTACCACCGACGAGGGCTATGGGGTCTATGCCGAGACCCAAGGTCTCGACCACTGGGACCACGGCGGCTATTTCAGCGCGGAAATGGGCTATGGCGTCTATGGTGTGAGTGCGCAAAACTATGGGGTCCGTGGAGAGGGCTACTTTGGCGTGCGCGGCGACGGCCAGGCAAGTGGCGTCAGCGGCTGGAGCCAGGGCGGCACGGGAGTCCAAGGTAGTAGTTCAACCGGTACCGGGGTTCGCGGCTCCTCCACCTACGGCACCGGCGTTTATGGCTACAGCCCGTACAGCATCGGGGTAAACGGCTACAGCCAGGACGACATCGGCGTATATGGCTACAGCCAGACCGACATCCCGGTGGTGGGCGTGCAGCAGAACTACTCCACCGCCGACTGGAGCCTCTGGGACCCAGGCGGGTTGTTTGGCGGCAGGAACGGCGTCGTGGGTGTGAGCAAGGAGCCGGACGGCTATGGCGTCGTTGGCGCAAACCTGGCGACAAGTGGGTATAACAGCCGTGGTGTCTACGGGCGGACCAACTCGCCCGACGGCTGGGCGGGGTTTTTCCACACTGGCTCGGGCAACGGGCTCTACGTGTCCGCGCCAACTGGAAAGATTGGATTGTCGGTAGCCAGCGGTACCAAGAACGCGGTCGTCGGTACAGACCAGGGCAGCCGCCTGCTGTACAGCGAGGAATCGACAGAGGTATGGTTCACCGACTATGGCTTCGGCCAGCTGGAAGGCGGCCAGGACACCATCACCATCGATCCAGTCTTTGCCCAGACGGTCAACCTGTCGGAACCGTACCACGTCTTTGTCCAGGTCTATGGGAACGCCGAGGTCTATGTGACCAACCGTACCGCGACCCGGTTCGAGGTCCACCTGCGGGATGGAGACCCGGAGGCCGAGTTCTCCTACCGTATCGTGGCCCGGCGGCTGGGCTACGAGGAGGACAGGCTGGAACCGGCTCCCTGGGCCGACAACGACCCCAACCTCTACCCTGAGAAGCAGGGAGAGCAGGCCCAGCCGGGAGGTTCGCCATGAAGTACCTCCTGCTCTTGGGCCTGGTGCTGCTGCTGGCCGGCGGCGTCACCCTGGCGGCTGCCGAGACGGAAAACGGCTTTGCCATCCCGCGCTGGGTCATCGGCGGCGGGGGCGGGGAATCTGAGGCGGGAGGCTACGCCCTGGTCGGCACGGTAGGCGAGCCGGTTACGGGTTTGGGCAGCGGGGTCGGGTACGCGATCTGCTCCGGGTTCTGGTGCGGGGCAGGCGGGTTGGCCTACGAGGTGTACCTGCCACTGGTTTTGCGCGACTTTCCGTGAGTGGGTACGGGCTCGCTGGCTCGAGCCAGCGAGTTGCAGTCGGGGCCCCGCCGGGTGGCTGGTGCCCCTGCGGGGCCAGCTGAACAGTCTGCTGGCACGGTTGAGGGAGCTGACAGAGGGAGAGTTCGATGGAATGAAGCGCCTACAAGAGACCCACGATGCCATCCGTGATTCCAGCGAGAACCTGCTTCCTCCTGGGGACGTTGCCAGGGTCGTGGGGGGCTCTCGCCCTGTCGACCCTCACTATCGTGGCGTCGGCCCTCGCCGACGCATTTGTGGCCGAGTGGGTCAAGCCTTTCCTGCCCTGAGCACTGCGCTGTCATGCCCCCCTTAGAGGCTTTCAAACGAGGATACGCGTGGTCAGGCTTGGCAGTTCTTGTCGTTTGTGTCCAGTCTTATAAGAAGGATTCGCCAAGTTCGGGCTTATTTCGTGTGAAAGTGTATAATGAGCATGGAATGGCGCAGAGAAACGGCATCGGCATGTTCCCGAGGGAGGTCATGGACCGGTTCCCCTTGCTTCCCCTGGAGGAGGAAGGCCGGCTCAACGACATGCCGCTACGCGAGAACTTCGTCGAGCGGGTCTTTGGCCTACGGCGGAAAGCATGGCTTTCCGCTTGGCAGTTTGCCTGCGGCAAACTGCACGACCGCATGGACCCGAATGCTAGACGAGGAGCCAACGCCAGGTGGCCTGGTCAAGTTTCATACCGCCCACAAGCTGACCCGCGAGACATGCTCTGTGTCTCGCGCCATGGCCCACAGTCCCAAGCATTACACCGAGATGGGCCGCCTCGTGGCGGATGCTGGCAAGCGGGACTGGGAGGAACTGACTGTCGAGTACGGGGCCATGCTGATGGAAGGCCTTGGCGTGATGGGCACCCGGGGCAAGCATGTGAACGTCCTTCAACACCTGATGGGCTACCTGAAGAAGGACCTCTCTAGCGAGGACAAGGAGGAACTGCTGGGCCTCATCGAGGACTACCGCCAGGGATTGCTGCCACTGATCGTGCCACTGACGCTGCTCAAGCATCACCTAAACCGCTATCCAGTGCCGGAGTGGGTGCACCAGCAGGTGTATCTACATCCGTATCCGAAGGAGTTGATGCTGCGGAATCACGTATAGCCCCGAGGTGGGTCGCTATGCGTCAGGAGGCTTCTGAATTAGGATACGGGTGGTTAGGCCTGGCAGTTTCTGTCGTTTGTGTCCAGTCTTAAAAGAAGGACTGACCACAACCGCAAGCCTGTTTCCACTTCTCTGGCGCAAACCAATCTCTTTCAGCCCCATAGCAGGCACAGCGTCCAGATTGGGCACTTGCCATACACCCCAAACGCAGGTACAATGTAGATTGCTACAGCGCTCGGCCAAGCTTTGCCCGGCAAAGCCTTCGACTCTGGAGCATGTGGCGCGAAGCCGCCACATGAATCCTTGTCCGTTGGGCGGGCTATTCTGGAGTGTCTGGTCACTTGATGGGCATCAACCTTAGCTGAAAGCAAGGGTATCGGTGTGATGAACACGCACAAACAAGCACTAGGTGGCATCACTGG
>JBFFCR010000214.1:0-6843 GCA_041559855.1 Anaerolineae bacterium
CGTTTTGACAAACCGGAAGGCATGTGGTAGACTGGCCCGAGTATGCGTTGTCACAAGTTACATGCACTCTGCGTAGCCGGCGGCACAGTTGCCAACAATAGCATAACAAGGAGGAAGTAGATGCTCGTAGAAGTAAAGCACCCTGTACCTAGCGACATCGAGATTGCCCAAGAAGCCAAGATGCGGCCCATCCTGGAGTACGCCAAGGAGCTTGGGCTCAACGAGGATGACCTGGATCTCTACGGCAAGTACAAGGCCAAGGTCCACCTGGATGTCCTAGACAGGTTCAAAGACCGACCTCAGGGCAAGTACATTGACGTCACAGCGATCACGCCTACCCCTCTGGGCGAAGGCAAGACGGTGACGACCATTGGCGTCAGCCAGGGGCTGCACTACCTTGGCAAGAAGGTGATGACCTGCATTCGCCAGCCTTCCCAGGGCCCGACCTTTGGCATCAAGGGCGGTGCGGCAGGCGGCGGCTACTCGCAGATCGTGTCGATGGATGATTTCAACCTCCACCTCACTGGCGACATTCACGCCGTGGGTGCAGCGCACAACCTGCTGGCAGCGGCCGTCGACAACCGGTTGGCCAAGGAGGCCCGCTGGAGCACCGACTACCTGGCAAAGGCCCTGTGTCCCGACGACGAGTACACCCCCTCTATGCGCAAGCGCTTGGAGAAACTCGGAATCCAGTCCGAGAACCCCTCAGACCTCAGCACAGAAGACAAGGAGCGAATGTTCCGTCTGAACATCGACCCCGATTCGATCCAGTGGCGACGGGTCGTCGACGTTTCGGATGCTGCCCTGCGCAACATCGTCATCGGCTTGGGCGGCAAGAGCGATGGCAGCCCGCGGCAGTCCGGCTATGACATCACCGTAGCCTCCGAGATCATGGCCGCTCTCGCCATGTGTTCCGACTTGGCCGACCTCCGTGCGCGCATGGGCCGAATCATCATTGGCACGAGCAATCCTGGCGGCGGGTCACACAAGGGCGCCGTCGAGCCGATCACGGCAGAGGACCTGAACGTAGCCGGAGCCATGACCGTCCTGCTGAAAGAGGCGATCATGCCCAACCTGATGCAGACCTTGGCTGGCAGCCCTGCGTTCGTGCACTGCGGTCCCTTTGCCAACATCGCCCAGGGCAACAGCTCCATCATTGCCGACAAGATCGCGCTTCGCCTGGCCGACTATGTTGTGACCGAATCCGGCTTTGGCGCTGACTGTGGCATGGAAAAGTTCATGAACCTCAAGAGCCGCTACAGCGGGCTGATCCCCAACTGCGTGGTACTGGTCAGCACAGTGCGCGCTCTGAAAATGCATGGTGGGGGACCCAAGGTCGTTGCCGGCCAGCCACTGAACCGAGCTTATGTCGAGGAGAACCTCGAACTGCTGGAGAAGGGGTTGCCCAATCTCCTTCAGCATATTGAAAACGCCCTCAAGTTCGGCGTGCCGGTGGTCGTCGCCATCAACCGCTTCAAGGACGACACCGACGCCGAGATCGCTCTGATCCGCAAGCGTGCCCAGGAAACTGGTGCTGAGGATGCCGTCGAGAGTACCGTGTGGATGAACGGTGCCGCGGGCGGTGCCGCCCTGGCAGAGGCAGTGGTGAAAGCCTGCGAAAAGCCCACGAACTTCAAATTCCTCTACCCGCTGGACGTTCCCATCAAGGAAAAGATTGAGGCGGTCGCCAAAGAGATCTACCGCGCGGCCAACGTCTCTTACACGGCAGAGGCGGAAGCCAAGATCAAGCTATTCGAAAGCATGGGGCTTGGCAATCTACCGCTTTGCATGGCCAAGACGCACTTGTCCTTCACCCACGACCCGGCAATCAAGGGCGCACCGCAGGGCTGGACGCTGCCCATCACCGACGTGCGAGCCAGTGTGGGAGCCGGATTCATATTCCCACTCTGCGGCACCATGCGGACCATGCCTGGCCTGCCCACCCGGCCGGCCTTCACCGATGTGGACCTGGATCTGGAGACAGGTCGCGTGACCGGTCTGTTCTAGCACTACGTCAACCTCCACCACCGTGGGATTCCGGCGCAGATTCGGAGATGGGGAGGGTGCCTGGCCCTCCCCATCTTTTGGGATGAGCGACGGGTGGGAAACAGGTTGACAACCTGCATTTACAGGTTTGGCCAGCCTTCGAGTTTGCATGGCCACGGCTTTATGCTATAATGGCGGCGGCCTCGAGCCAGGCGATTAACCAGACAGTAACAGTACCAAGGGAGGTAATTGTATGGACAAGGTGACCTTCAGTATTCCGACCATGTGGGCGGATCACCACGTCTTGGCCGTGCGCAGCGCGCTTGGCCAGGTGAATGGCGTCAGCGATGTGGTTGCCAGCTCGCTCTACAAAGACGTGCTGGTCGAGTACGACCCGGCTATCGTGGCCCCCGATGCACTAGTCAGCACGCTCGCCGAGGCGGGCTATGACGTCGGCAAGGAACTGGAGCTTCCTACTCACCCCGCGCGCATAGAAGATGCATCCGATTGGTTCCAATTCCAGCAACGCGTTACAGAGACAAATATGCACGACCTGGAGATGTCGGGCGATCATCGCAAGTACTAGAGAGCGCTGATACTCCCGGGTAACTATTCGGTATTAGTCCTAGAGGAGGAACATGAATGGCTGAATTGAAGAGCATCGACCCCGCGGCCATTGAGATGTTGGAAGTCGCACAGGAAGCGGGACTCGAGACGGCATTTGAGCGGGCCGAGCGCATCAAGCCCTGCCCAATAGGCTCGGACGGAGCATGCTGCAAGATCTGCTCCATGGGTCCGTGCCGCCTGGTGGGCAAGGTTACAGAAGGTGTCTGCGGTGCAACCCTTGCCACGGTCGCGGCACGAAACTTCGCCCGCATGGTTGCAGGCGGTACCTCTGCTCACTCCGACCACGGGCGTGATCTGGCTTTCACGCTCATCGCCGTGGCAAAGGGTGAGGGACAAGGCTACCAGATCCGGGATGTGTCCAAGCTTCACGCCGTAGCCGGGTATATGGACATCCCCACCAAAGGCCGCACCAAGGAGGAGATTGCCCTCGACGTCGGCAACAAGTCGCTAGAGCAATTCGGACAGCAACGCGGTGAGATCATCTACACCCGGCGCGCAACACGCAAACGACAGCAGCTCTGGCGCGAACTCGGGATCATGCCCCGCGGCGTGGACCGCGAGGTTGTGGAAACACTGCACCGTACCCACGAGGGGGTCGACCTGGACCCGGAGAACATCCTGGACCATGCCATGCGAACCTCTCTGGCTGACGGTTGGGGCGGTTCTATGCTTGCCACCGACCTCTCCGACATCCTGTTTGGCACACCGACACCACTTCAAACCATGGCCAACTTGGGCGTGCTCAAAGATGACGAAGTGAACATCGTCATCCACGGTCACGAGCCGACGCTCTCCGAGATGATCGTGGTTGCTGCACAGGATCCGGAGCTGATCGAGCATGCCAAGAGCGTGGGCGCCAAGGGTATCAACCTGGCTGGCATCTGCTGCACTTCGAACGAGATCCTGATGCGCCATGGCATCCCGCCTGCGGGTAACTTCTTGCACCAGGAACTGGCCATTGTAACCGGCGCCGTCGAGGCCATGATTGTGGACGTGCAGTGCATCATGCAGGCACTTGCGGGCCTGACTGAGAACTTTCACACAGAACTGATCACCACATCGCGTAAGGCCAAGATTCCCGGCGCGACCCACATGCAGTTTGACGAGCACAAGGCCCTCGATTCGGCCAAGGAGATCGTGCGGCGGGCCATCGACAACTACCCCAACCGCGGCAAGACGCATATCCCTGCCTACACGCAGGACCTGGTGGCAGGCTTTTCCCACGAGTATCTGGGCTACATGCAGGGCGGCTACTACCGCGGTTCCTTCCGGCCGCTGAACGATGCCATTGCCGCCGGTCGCATCCGTGGCCTGGCTGGCGTGGTGGGCTGCAACAATGCTCGCGTGCCCCAAGACGAAGGGATCATCAACACCATCCGCGAACTGATTGCCAACGATGTCCTGGTCGTCGTCACCGGCTGCGCGGCGCACGCATCAGGCAAACACGGCTACCTGAGTCCCGAGATGATGATGAACGCCGGCGCAGGATTGCGCGAGGTGTGCGAAGCGATCGGCATCCCGCCCGTCCTACACCTAGGTTCTTGCGTAGACAATACGCGTATTCTAACCGTCCTGACCCAGGTTGCCACCGAGGGCGGCATAGGCGAGGACATCGACGACATCCCTGGGGTGGGCATCTGCCCCGAGTACATGTGCGAAAAGGCCATCGCCATTGGCACTTATGCTGTCGCTTCTGGCATCTACACCCTATTCGGCGTCGGGTCGCCGATTGAGGCCAGCGAAGAGGTGACGAACCTGATCTCCGAGGGCTGGGAGAAAAAGGTGGGCGGCAAGATGGAGTTCTACCCCAAGTGGGAGGACATCGTCGCCAAGAGCCTGGAGCACATCGACAAGAAGCGCGCCGCCCTGGGTCTCGCCGAGTACGATCCCACCCGCTTCGGACAAAGCGGCGATGTCCCGCTGGAGGCATTCTTTGCCGTTCCTCCAGAGGAGCGCAACCTGTACAGCCGCAAGGCCTACGTAGAAGTCGCGTAGGGGCTAGCCAAGGAAGGAGAACGCATCAATGTCCCGATACATTGCTACCCGAGCTCTGCGTGGAGCCAACCTGATCATCGAGGAGTTCGAAGCACAGCTGCAGAAGGCACTGGCGGAACTCGGGCCTGATCAGAAGATTGCCTTCACCAATACCGCCTACCATCTGCCCACCATACGGGGTTACACGGGCAGGGAAGTTGAGACCATCGGGGACCTACAACCGGTCCTCGAGCAGTGCCGCGGCATGATTCACGACACCCCGGAGAAACAGAACTGGCTGCCGTATCTTGGCGAGACGCTTGATGCAGGCGTAGCCACGCTCTTTGCGGAAGAGGCCATTCTCGGCATCCGCTTTGCCTATGGACAAGAACCGCAAAAGATGCCCGGCATCGAGTTGACCGGCACCAGCGCGCCCAGCGAAAGCGGCTACCTGAATGGTCCCATTGATGACATCCAGCTCCGAAGCTGGGGCATCCAACTCGTCGACGGCCGTATGCCCGGCTTTGCCGCCATCATCGGGGCAGCCAGGACTAACGAGGCCGCCGTCGAGATCGTCCGCCAGCTCCAGAGGCGGAACATCCTCATCTTCCTGAGCGGCAACGTGAACGGCCGGAGCGTCATCCACCAGCTCATGGAAGAGGGCGTAGAGATGGGCTACGATACCTATATCGTGCCCTTTGGCCTGGACACCATCTCCACAGTCTACCCCTTGGGTTTCGCAGCTCGTTCTGCGCTGACCTTCGGTGGTATGAAGGGCGGTCAGGCGCGCGAAATCCTCCTCTACAACAAGTACCGCGTCTTTGCCTTCGCGCTGGCCTTGGGCGAGGTTGACGATCTCAAGTATGCCACAGCTGCCGGGGCCATCACCTACGGATTCCCGGTTATCGCCGACACGATAATCCCAGAGATCCGGCCAACCGGCATTACCCAGTACGAGCACGTCATCTCTATGCCATGGGACGACATCGAGGGCGCCAATGACGCCGAGCGAGCCGCGCGCTTTGTACAGCGGGCCGTCGAGATTCGCGGCGTCAAGATCCAGATCACCGAAGTGCCCATCCCCGTGCCTTACGGATCTGCCTTTGAGGGTGAGCGGGTGCGCAAGGCCGACATGCGCGTGGAGTTTGGTGGCAAGAACTCCAGGGCCTACGAGTACCTGCGCATGACCGACCTGGACGAGATCGAGGATCACAAGATCGAGATCGTCGGCCCTGGCTTTGACGATGTCGAGGAAGCTGGCGCGATTGACCTTGGCATCCTCGTCGAGGTAGCCGGTCGCAAGATGCAGGAGGATTTTGAGCCTGTCTTGGAGCGACAGATCCACTACTTTATCAACGGCGCCAGCGGCATTCAGCACATCGGCCAGCGTGACATTGCCTGGATCCGAATCAGCAAAGCCGCGGCTGACAAGGGCTTTGATCTGAAGCACTTTGGCGAGATCCTGTACGCCCGATTCCATGGGGACTTTGGGGCGATCGTGGACAAGGTACAGGTCACCATCTTTACCGATCCCGCGCTCCACGCCGAGTGGCTGGAAAAGGCTCGAGAAGCCTACACCTACAGGAACGAGCGTCTGGCCGAGATGACGGACGAGTCAGTAGACGAGTTCTACTCCTGTACGCTGTGCCAGAGCTTTGCCCCAGACCACGTTTGCGTGATCAGTCCCGAGCGGCTGGGTCTGTGCGGCGCCTACAACTGGCTCGACTGCAAGGCAAGCTTCCAGATCAACCCCACTGGACCCAATCAGCCGATCCCAAAGGGGCGAGCCGTCGACGAATGGACCGGCGTATTCGACAATGTCAACGAGTTTGTACAGCAGAACTCCCACGGCTCGGTCGAAACCGTCACGATGTACTCGATCATGGAGTTCCCTATGACGAGTTGTGGCTGCTTCGAGTGCATCATGATGATCATGCCTCTCTGTAATGGATTCATGATCGTCAGCCGTGAAGATCCCAGCATGACGCCGGCGGGCATGACCTTCTCCACCCTGGCTGGCATGGCTGGTGGCGGCCTTCAGACACCTGGCGTCCTGGGCGTCGGCAAGTACTTTATCATCAGCAGGAAGTTCATCCGCGCCGACGGTGGACTGAAGCGCATCGTGTGGATGTCCAGCTTCCTGAAAGAGACCATGGCCGAGGAGCTGAAAGAGGCTGCCATCCGCGCCGGCGACCCTGATCTGCTCGACAAGATCGCCGATGAACGGGTGGCCACGACCGAGGAAGAGGTGCTGGC
>JBFFCR010000215.1:0-6836 GCA_041559855.1 Anaerolineae bacterium
CGTGCCGCGGTCGGTTCCGGTACGCGAGAACACGATTCTGGCGCTGTCAGGCGACCATGCGGGGAAATCGTCAGAGCCGGGAGAGTTCGTCAGGCGCTGGAGATTGGTGCCATCGGCATCCATGACATAGATCTCAAAGTTACCATCGCGGCGGGAAGGGAACGCGATCCGCGTGCCATCCGGCGACCATTCGGGCCAGATATCCTCCTCTTGATCATCAGTCAGTTGCTGAAGATTGCCAGAACCTTGTTCGGCGCCATTTAGCTCCATCACAAAGATGTCAGCATTGCCGCTGCGCGTGGAGACAAAGGCGATCCGCGTGCCATCCGGCGACCAGGTGGGCCAGGCGTCGTAGGCGGGATCATCGGTGAGCCGCCGTTGGTCCCTGCCGTCGGCATTCATGACATAGATCTCGCCGTTGCCATCTCGCTCGGACGTGAAGGCAATCAATCCACCAGCAGGACGTGTGCCAGGGGTTGGCACAAGAATCGTCGTCGGCGTCGGCTCAGCGGACGCGGTGGCAGTAGGAGATGGGAGCACATCGGTCACCGCTGGCGCAGATGTCGATACGTACGGCGTGGCAGCTTCAGGCGTGGCTGTCGCCCTGGCGACCGGAGACGCGCCAGGTGTGCTTGTCGTCTGCCCGTTGCCGGCGCAGGCGCAGATCAGCGACACAAGTACAATCACTGCAAATAGGCGCTCTTTCACTTTCTGCTCCTCACTGCGCGGAGAAAGGAACCCTTCGATCCAGATAACCCGTTTCAGACCCTGCGCGTTCAGCAAATGCGCAGGGCCGGAGGCCATGTCACGGCGTGGAGCCAGGACTTTTGTCACAGACTGGATCTGTGCTAGAATACAGAATGTGAGTAGGCTAAAGCAGATCGGAGGCGAATCATGACATTGAGGGACTGGGACGACAGAGTAAAGTACAAGGTAGTAGTCAATCGCGAGCAAATGTACTCCATCTGGCCAGCAGATCGGGAGAACCCACTGGGTTGGAAAGAGGTGGGCAAGGTTGGCGAAAAGCAGGCCTGCCTGGATTATATCGAGGAGGTCTGGACCGATCTGAGGTCGCTCGATCTCCAGGACAAGATGGAGGAAGCAGCGCGAAAGATCGTCCTCGATTCCAGGATCTAGCATGCCGCCCTACCCATCTGTCTGACTGCGGGGTGCAGGTGCGGACCGGTTCGCAGCACCGCAGCCATGGAGAGACAACTTGAAGAGCCCGACGCATCCAGACAGTTTCGGCCAGAGGCGGCTTTCGCTTGAGCGCATCCTGACCCGATCCGCCCAGCCTGTGGCGGACCTCGACGCCCTGGGCAGCCCGCACGATCTCCACCTACTCTTCTATGTCCAGTTGTGCACTACGGTCAGGATGGGGCCTGCCGCCGGCCGTAGCACCAGGCTGACGCCACACCGCATCCTCTCGGTCGCCCAGCAAGCAGCCGGGACGGGAGCCCTCCCCCTCTCGACATTGGCGGCTCTGCGGCAGTGCCTGCACGAACTGGAATCCAACCTGGTACAGTCTGGAGCGTGGCGTCCAGATGAGCTGCTATGGTGGCATCCTCTGCCCGCGCCTACGCCCCTGGAGAGTCTCTGGCAGGGATGGCAAGAGGCGGCAGTCGCCCCCTTCCACCTTCCCCCCGGCGAACGGATCGCGCGCGCCCTTACGGGCGCGGTCACCTCGACAGGTGCGGCAGCAGCCCCCGGCTACCTGCCCCTGCCATCATTTCTGGAAACGTCCTTGGCGCGACAGATCTACAGGGAGGTGGCTGCTGCATACGGCGGCGGCGCGCTGAAGCTCAAGCAGGGAGGAGTCGGCTCGTCAGACCGCATCTCGGCAAGCCGCTGGGACTGGATAGGCTTCTTCTGCGGCACAGAGCCAGTCCTGCTCCAGGCCGCGCCCACGCTGGCGGCGTTTGTGCAATGGTGCCTTGCCCATCTGGGCGGCGTCCTGGCAGATGCAGTACCCAGCAAGCAGCCTTTCCCGCCTCAGAGGGCTATGCTGGCCCGCTATCCCGCTCCATCGGGTGGCTACACCGCGCACCTGGATAATCCCGGCGTTCCCCATGACAACGGCCGGACACTCACTCTGGTGGTCTATCTGAACCCACCCGAAAAGGCTTGTGCAGGCGGTGATCTGGCCGTCTGGGCGTCCAACGCCGCAGGTGACGACCCGCCGGCAGGGCTCCTGGCTGCACAGGGAGGCTCTGCCATCCTCTTTGACTCGCGGACCGTTGTGCACGAGGTACGCCCGCTGCGCGAGGGTCCTGCCCGGTGGGCATTGACCTTCTGGTTCAACGACGCACCCCAACAGCCGATCCTGTTACCCTCGCTCCCAAGGCTGACCACTACAGATGCATTGCTGCCCCTCGACGCGCCACCCCTGCCACCGGACACGGTGCTCTTTCACCAACTGGAGGGGGACAGCGTCCAGGGTACAATCTCGGTGCGGCCTGTTACGAGCCCGAGGCCCCGCACCGGCCTGGTCAGCACCGTGTACCGGGGTGGACCTGCGCTCGATGCCTGGTGTGAGCACCACTTCTCGCTGGGCATGGAAAAGATTGTTCTGATCTTTGACCGTCTCGACGAGCCGGCAGAGATAGCCGATGCTGACCGGCTGGCTGCCGCCTACCCTCCCTCCCGGCTGACGGTCTGGTCCGGCAGGCGACTGATGGAGGACGATTGGCCCAACGTGTCCGGCGGGCCGGACGTCGCCGAATTGAAGCGACTTGCGTGCTCTGGATCGTCGTCGGCGGCAGTGGCTGCTCGGCAAACGCTGAACGCCAGCACGGCCCTCCAGGCTGCGAAAGCGGGTGCCCTGGGCGGGCGTCCACTGGACTGGCTGCTCCATCTCGATCTGGACGAGTGGTTCTACCTGGAGGGCGCCGGTCGGGGCGGCGACACCCTGGGCGATCACTTTGCTGCGGCATCGGCGGCGGGATTCGAGCTAATCCGCTACCTGAACCACGAGCTTTTGCCGCCTCATCGGCCCGGGCTCCCAGCACGCTTCAAGGTGAACCCGAGACTGGCAGCCGCGCGGCTTGGCCCTGCTGGCTGGACCAGGCTGGTCCGGCATCTGTCCATGTCCCAGTCGGACGCGCGCCCCTATTTCACCGGGTACCTGAATGGCAAATCGGCGGTCCTGGTCAGGGCAGGCGTTGCGGCAGCGGGCGTCCATGGCTGGACAGTGGCTGCATCTCCTTCAGACGAGCGGAGTTGCCTGCTGGCAGGACCCTCTATACTACACTTCCATTTCGCCTCGTCCGGCGCCTTCCGGCACAAATACCTGCACAAAGCTGCATCTCCCGAGCCACCCGGTCCGAGATTGTTCCAGCCATCGCCGGCAGAGACAGCGGCATTGGGATTGATCCACGCGCTACAGCGTGCCGGTGCAGACCAGGCCACCATCGCGGCGCGGCTTGACGAGCTCTATGATAGACTGACCCGCTTTGCTGAAAACGAGGTCGAGCTGCTGGAGGAAGCCGGGCTGCTCCTGACGCCCGAGTTGCCAAAGAACTGAACCTATGGAGTCAGGCCTGAGCTCAATACTCGGCTCAATAACATCGCGTGGTAGTGCGAGGCTTATCCTGGCCGAAGGAGGGCGTCCGGGCTGAGCCGCACGTCATGGGGAATGCTGGAAGGTAGGTCCCTGCTGCTCGGGACGAGGACAATCACTGCCCATTCATTCACATCGACAAACGAGGATCCTCTTCGTCCGCAAAGATCAGGCCCAAGATATCCAGGATGACCCTGCTGGCCAGGAGAGCTGTGGTTCCGTTGTAATCGCACAACGGGTTCACCTCCACTATGTCAAATCCGCAGATCGTGACGTCTCCCCTGCCAGCCAGGATGGCCAACAACGTCTTTATCTCGTCGTATTCAAGTCCACCAGGCTCTGGCGTTCCGGTGCCTGGCGCTACCGAGGGGTCAAACACGTCAACGTCAATCGTTACATAGCATTCACCGGGCGGGACCAGCCGTATGGTTTGCTCTGCTCCTAGCCTTCTCAGTTCTCGTGTGGTCACAATGGTATTGCCTGCCGTAATCGCTCCCATGTGGCTCACAGGGCTGTTGAGCAGGCCTCTAGTGCCAATCTGAACGATCTTGTCGACCCCCTCCAACTCCGAGGCCCGCCTCATCGGGCTTCCCTGCGTGTACCTAGCACCCGAAACCTCGTCGGTGAAGTCCAGATGAGCGTCAAACTGCACAACATTGATTCTCTTGCGACCTGCATGGGCGCGGATGATTGGAAAGCTCACAGAATGGTCCCCACCGACACTCACTACGAACAGGCCACGGTCGATCAAGTCACCAACCGCCGTCGTGATGCTGTCAGATGAGAGATCGCTGCGGGTAGGGGATAGCCTCACATCCCCAACATCGACCATCTTCGCCTTGGTCAATAGAACGCGTCCGACCTCAATGTCATAGAACCCGCCAAAGCCCTGAGATGATGCCCCATAGACGATAGACGCCTCACGGATGCTGCGAGGCCCAAACCGGCTTCCCGGCCGGTAGACGGTTCCTTCGTCGAATGGGATTCCGAGAAACGCGATCCGTGCATCTTGGGGGATGCTACGCGCATCGTCGACCATCAGAGCGCGACAGAAGGAACAGGGGCCCGCCGGATCTGGCAGATAAACCAATCCATGTTCAGACATGGTGCGCCTCGCAGGAGCATATCATGTGGGTTCACCTACACCAGCCAATCTGGTGTCCTGACAACAACACTATGCGCTCATCACCTACATCTTGGCACACATCATAGTCGACCTCGTCGGGCTTGTCAAGGACCTCATCGACAACCCACGGTTGCCGCGATATCGCGGGTGAGACCATGATGCAGAGACGACTGCACCCTGGCTGCTGGGATTGCAGGATCTACGCGAACCTGGACCGAACGCCGCTCGCACAGACGCGCAAGGGATCCCACGCTGCCATGACCTTCCAACCGGGGAGTATCGTCTCTGAAGCACTCCGCATGGCTGAATACGGGATATTGACAGCCCGTACACATCTGTGGTACACTGCCACAAGTTGTAGACTGGGCACTCGAACTGC
This sequence comes from Anaerolineae bacterium, assembly GCA_041559855.1. GTDB lineage: Bacteria > Chloroflexota > Anaerolineae > JAAYZQ01 > JAAYZQ01 > JBFFCR01. Next base: position 5,065 of record JBFFCR010000215.1, read on the forward strand.
ATTAGAAGAGGAGGCAACGATGTCAGAACCATTTATCGCAGAGATGATCATCGTACGGGCGGTTTCCGATGCGACGTTTCGCAAAGGACTAGCAACGGACCCAGAGCGGACCCTCAAAGCAGCAGGCTTTGAGGTGACACGAGATCAGCTGAACGCGATCGTACTGGCAAAACCCGCAGAGTGGGGAGATCTCACAACACAGGACATCATCGTCCGGATTGACACATTGGCCAAGAAGAGATGATAGCCTGAGCGAAACCCTACGCTCAACAGGGCCCGCCTTCGCCCAATCCGAGACCGTGGCAGGAACTCTGCCGCGCTGGAACTGCCTGCCCTCCCCCGAGCCGTGCTCGTTCCGGGGTGACCCCCAAGTCTCCTCGCGTTGGCCCACGGCTCTGGCAACAGTGACCAGCAGCCTCTGCACACTGGTTCCTGTGCGGGTGTAATGCCATGTCAACGCCGCAGACAGCTAGAGCGCAACAATCTCTGGAAGAGGCCCTGGCACAGCAATATCGCCAACATGCCACGATGCGCACAGAGATCGGCCTGGCATTGACTGAGCAGTGCCCGGTCGGCTGCAGGCATTGCCTTGCATCCTACACAATGCAGGCCTCTGACCTACCGCCCCTAGAAACGCACCTGGCTTGGATCGCCAAGGTGTCCCGTGTCGACCGCTGCAAGTCGATCATCATCACTGGAGGCGAGCCCTTTCTCTACTTCCAGAGACTGCTGCAGGTCGTTGACGGCTGTCGAACTCTGGGGCTGCGCGCGACCGTCTTCACCAGTGCGTATTGGGCCACCAGTGGAGAGATTGCTGCGCACAGGCTTCAGCAACTAGCCCATGCCGGGTTGACCGGCATCACTGTGAGTACAGACCAATACCACCAGGCGAGCGTTCCATTGACCAACGTCTCCAAGGTGCTGTATGCAGCCAAGGAGTGCGGGATCAGCCCCAAAGTCGCCCTGACCTATCTGCCACGCGAGCGCAGTGCAGCCCAAGTGAAGCGCGAACTGCGACGCGAACTAGGCCAACGCGCGCTGGATGGAGTACAGATCGAGGCCGGGGGTATCGTCAAGCTGGGTCGCGCCCGTGAGCTGGCGTTTCCGGCTATCCGGCCTGAGGAGCAACCCAAGCTCGTGTGCAACGCCCTAGGGCCTATGGTCCAGCCGGACGGTGCCGTGACAAGCTGCTGCCGCGCGCCCTTGCCAAGCACCAGCCCACTGATCATCGGCGATCTAACCGCTGAAGACTTTCAGCCGATCTACCAGCGCTTTCTTCGCCATCCTATCATCCCCTTTATCCAGACCTGGGGACTGCTCGAGATGCTGGACCGGCTGATCGACGAAGGTCTCGCTCCAGAGTTGGTAGGCTACCGCGACGCGAGAGAAGAGGAGATATGCGAGCTGTGCCAGGCGATCCTATCCGAACCGGCGCGCGCCTCGTTCTTCGCAGATCTGTTTCACGATCCCGAGGTAAGAAGACAGCTCGGGATACTCAGCTTCGTGCTATACGGTGACTCGACACTGCTCAAGACCTGAAGCAGATAGCATAAACCTCGCGCTCACCCATCGCACCTGCCGAGTGGGATGCGGTTTGTAGCCAACGCAACTGCACTATCCGGCGTATGGGGAGGGTGCATCCCAGATATCTGGATTACATAAGTGCCGGCCGACGTGGCTGCAACGCAGAACTGACAAACAAGGCTGAAATCGCCAGAACCTGGTGCACCGACAGGTCGCATAGGCCCACCACGGGAGCACGAGTCAGGCTC
>JBFFCR010000216.1:0-6828 GCA_041559855.1 Anaerolineae bacterium
ACGGAGTTGAGCGATGTGAGGCATCTCTACAGCACAAGGGGCAAGATCTCTCGCCTCCGCAGGACCTCCGCTAGCTCCGGTCCTGCTCCGGCTACTGATGACACCGGTTCTGTCACCACGGGCATCAGCGAAGCACCGCCACGCCCGCCACGAGTACTCGCGGTGGCAGTCTCCTTGGTCGCAGTTGAAGATTGCCACGACCTCGCCAAAGGCGGGCGAGGTCTCGCAATGACAGCGGTGTAGTGTCTTTTCCTTTGGAGTCACGCCTGGCGCGATCGATTACTCGAGATGACAGAGGCTTCTGGACAGGCCGTCCAGAAAGTTGGGACGCACCCAGCGGGAAGCGTCTGTATGATGCGCCTTGCCGGTTTCCCCGTTCCGTGATATAGTCAGTCCGTAGCGGCGCGGCACCTGAAGCGATACCCTGGCGCCGCAGCCCTCGATGCGCAAAGCCGGCAAGGGAGACGGGACGTGGAACACGATCAGCGTCTGACAATCTTTTGGACTGTCCACCTGATCCTGCTGGGGCTCTTTTGCCTCGAGCTGCTCTTCATGCTGTCGGCGTGGCTCAAGGCCAGCGTACCGGGGCTGCCGGCGGATGCCTCCCGTTGGCGCAAACTCGGCGCTGCGCTCAGGCGCTCCGCAGGCGTCATCTTTAGCAGGCGCCCGTGGGCCCTTCTAAAGGCCCTCGCCGTCGATGGCATGCTTCACCGCCGGCTCTACCAGGTCGACCGGCGGCGCTGGGCCGTCCACATCACGGTCCTGGGCTCGTGGCTGGCATTGGGACTAGTCTCGACCATCACCGGTGTCGTCGTCGAGATCCTGCCCCTCTTCGGCATGAGCCCGGCTGCAATCGCCGCCGTCCCTCTCTTCGGGCAGCTCTTCCACGCTGACGTCTGGTGGGTGGCTCTGCTCAACGATCTTCTGGGGTTGCTAGCACTAGGCGGCATGCTCCTGGTCATCTACCGCCGCTACGTCCAGAAGGACCCCCAACTGCGGACCACACGCGCCGACGGCATTGTGATCGGCCTGCTAACCCTGATCGCGCTGAGCGGCTTCTTTGCCGAGGCATTCCGACTGCTCGCTGACTATACGACGGCGGCCGGGATCTTTGCCCCCGCCCCGGGGCTGATCGCGACGGAGCGGCTTCCCGCTATGCTCCACAGCGCCTGGGGTCCGCAATGGGGCTTTGCCGGCTACCTGCTGGCCTTGCTGCTGGGCTCGCTGCAACTGAGCCCAGATGTCTGGCTAGTCGTCTACAACGTCGTGTTCTGGCTACACTTTTTCGCCGTCACCGTCCTGCTGTTCTACCTACCCTTCAGCCGCTTCTTCCATGCCATCCTGAGCCCTGTTGTCGCAGCATACAATGGCATGCGGGATGAACAGGCGCACGGCCTCCGAATGGACACGGCGAAAGGCGGGCAGCCATGAGCGGGAGCGGTAGAAAGGTAAACCTGGCCAATTTCACGCTGCGCCAGATGATGGAGATGGAGGCCTGTACCGGCTGCGGCGAGTGCATCGCCGCCTGTCCTACCTTCACCGAGGCCCAGTCGGAAGAGATCCACCCCCTGCAAAAGATCGCCCGGGTCAAGGGCTTTTGGAAGGCGGATCACCTGGGCTTGCTGGCGCGGCTGTTCGGCATCCACAAGGCCACCGAACAAGAACTGGCTGCCTTTGGCGAGGGGGTTTACCAGTGCACCCTCTGCGCTCGTTGCCACGAGGTCTGCCCGGTACGGATCGACACGCGCCCCCTATGGATCTCGATGCGCGAGCAGTTGGTCGAGTGGGATCTCTACCCCGAGCTCTTTGACACGCTGCGGGACAGGGTCGGCACTCAACACAACATCTCGGGGGATGACAACGACAACCGCCTGGCCTGGACGCAGAACTTGGCGCACGTGCCCGAAAGCCTGGATCGCAGACAGGGTGCCGGGACGGTCTATTTCATGGGCTGCGTCGGCGCCATGTACCCCCGGGTCTATGGCGTTCCTCAGAGCTTTGTGCAGATCATGGAGCGTGCCGGGGAAGATCTGACCACGCTGGGCGGCGACGAGTGGTGCTGTGGCTTTCCACTCCAGATCGCCGGAATGGGCCGGCACGCCCGCGAACTTGCCCATCACAACGTCGAAGCAGTGCGGGCCATCGGCGCCCGCCGGCTGGTGACGACCTGCCCCTCCTGCTACCACACCTGGGCCCACGAGATGCCGGGCATCTTCGGCCAACCGCTGGGCTTTGAGGTATTGCACGCCACCGAGTTGATCGCCGAACTGGTCGACGAGGGCAGGATAGAGCTACATGGCTTCCAGCAGCCGGTCACCTACCACGACCCTTGCGATCTGGGCCGGACCAGCGGCCTGTACGACGCGCCCCGCCGCATCATCGAGGCGATCCCCGGCATCCAGTTCAGGGAGATGGCCGAAAGCCGGGAGATGGCGCTCTGTTGTGGGGGCGGAGGCGATGTCGAGATGGCCGATCCCGCGCTGACAGCGGCCATCGGCAAGCGCCGCATCGAGCAGGCCCAGGACACGGGAGCAGAGGTGGTGATCTCTGCCTGCCAGCAATGCGAGCGAACGCTGGGAGAGGCGGCGCGCAAGAACCGGATCCGCATCCGGGCCATGGACATTGTGCAGGTCGTGTGGGAGGCCATGCAGGAGTGAGAAGCACAGATGGTTGCAACAGGCCGGGGCTGCCTGTTGCGGGATCCCAAGCACCAGCCAGCCGCCAGACACCTGTACCAAGCTTGTTTTGGACTCGCCCGGCTCTGTGGTATAATAGGCCTCGTCGTTGGGCGGTGATACCACCCCAGGAGCTGGGGCAGCCGTTACGCCTGACCGGGCGCACGTCCCACCTTCTGATGCGCAGCGACGGTGGTGGCCTGTAGAGGGGTCACCGATCTTGAAACGAACTGAGGGAAGAGCCTCGGGCATGGAAGCATCTGGGTCCTGTGAGGAGATCGGAGATGTCCCTGTCATGCACAGGGGAATCGACCTTGCAGGCCCTTCTTATTGTGAAAAGGGGGTAACATGACACAAAGCGAGGCAATCCGCCTGAGAGGCGAAACCTCGGCGGAGATGAAGCCGATCGAGGAAATGGCTGCCATCTGCTACCAGTGCGGCACATGCACAGGAGCGTGCCCTGTGGTCGCGGCTGGAGGGATGGACTATGCCCCCCGCGCCATCATGCGCATGATCCAGGCGGGCATGGAGCAGGAGGTGCTGTCCAGCCAGACCATCTGGACCTGCGCCTCTTGTTACGCTTGCGCAGTTCGCTGCCCGCGCGACATCGAGATCACCGACCTGATGACGCGGCTGCGAAACATCGCCCTGAAAAAGGGCTACAAGGCGCGCCGGGGCAAGGTATACAACGAAGGCTTCATGTCCATCGTCCGCCACCACGGGCGGATGTGGGAGTTGGAACTTGTAGTTCGCTACAACCTGTTGACCAACCCCCTAAACTTCCTGGGACTGCTCCCGGTGGGCCTCAAGATGATGCGCAAAGGCAAGTTGCGCTACCTGCCTGACCACCCCAAGGGGCGACCAGAAGTCCGCCACATATTCGACAAACTAGAAGGAGGTGGCGAATGAAATACGCCTACTTTCCAGGGTGCAGCCAGGAAGCCTCCGCCGAGGAATACAACCGTTCGTTGAAAGCCGTAGCAGAGCGCCTGGAGGTGATGGAACTGGTTGAGATTCCAGATTGGAACTGCTGCGGAGCCACGCCTGCCGCCACTGTGAACTCGCTCCTGCCCCATGCCCTTGCCGCCCGCAACTTGGCCATCGCCGAGGGAATGGGCATGGAAGTGGTTGCGCCGTGCGCGGCCTGCTACAAGAACCTGAACAAGGCGAGCCACAGCCTCAACGATGACCCCGCCTTGAAGGCGGAGGTCAACAGCACGCTGGACGGTCACCAAGTGGACCACGCGCCAAAGGTGCGACATCCGGTAGATGTGATCGTCAACGATGTCGGCGTGGATAATGTACCGGTTGTCAAGCCATTGCAGGGCCTCAGGGTGGCGAGCTACTATGGCTGCCTGATCACCCGGCCCGAGGGTGGATTTGACGATCCGGAACGCCCGCAGTCCATGGACCGCCTGATGGAAGCGCTGGGGGCCGAGGCGGTCGACTGGCCCTACAAGACCAGATGCTGTGGTGGCGCGATCTATATGTCTTCCGAGGACATCAGCTTTGCCCTGTCGGCCGACATCCTCGCCCATGCCAAAGCAGCCGGAGCCAACGCCGTGGTAGTGGGCTGTCCCTTCTGCCAACTGCTGCTCGATCTCTACCAGGACAAGCTGGAAGCTATCAAGCGGACAAGCTTTGACCTTCCGATCTTGTTCTTCAGCCAGTTGATGGGCCTCGCCATGGATCTCAACCGGGCAGAGCTGGGGCTGGAGAAACTGGTCGTGCCGCCGTTCAAGCTGCTGGCCGAGACGGTGGATGCGCCGGAGGACACTGTCCCGAAGAAGGCGACACCGCGGCCCACCAAGCCGAAACCGTGGGGAGAGGCAGCATGACAACTCTGAGAGACAAGGACAGGAAACCCAGGATCGGCGTCTATGTCTGCCAGTGCGGGTCCAACATCGCCGCCACGGTCGACACGGAAGCTGTGGCCCAATTCGCCGAGGGGCTGGACGGGGTGGTCATGACCCGCGTCAACAAGTACTCATGCTCCGATCCGGGCCAGAATACGATCCGCAATGACATCAAGGAACATGACTTGGACCGCGTGGTGATTGCCGCCTGTACCCCCCGGATGCACGAACCTACGTTCCGTCGCACACTGGAGAGCGCCGACCTGAACCCTTATTTTCTGGAGATAGCCAACATCCGCGAGCAGGTGTCGTGGGTGCATCCGGCAGGAGAAGGGGCCACCAACAAGGCCAGCGATCTTGTCGCCGGGGCCGTGGAGAGGGTGCACTTTCACGAACCACTCTACTCGCGCAAGTCGGCCGTCGAGCAGTCGGCGCTGGTAGTGGGTGGCGGCATCGCCGGAATCCAGACGGCCCTGGACATCGCCGACGCTGGCTACAAGGTCTACCTGGTAGAGCGAGAGCCGAGCATCGGCGGCAAGATGGCCCAATTGGACAAGACCTTCCCCACCCTGGACTGTTCCACCTGAATTCTGGGGCCGAAAATGATGGATGCCGGTCGGCATCCCAACATCGAACTGCTGAGCTACAGCGAAGTGGTGGACGTCCACGGGTTCGTGGGCAATTTCCAGGTGCAGATCAAGCGCAAGGCACGCTACGTGGACTTGGAAAAGTGCACCGGCTGCGGCGCCTGCATGGAGGCGTGCATCTGGAAGGATCGGGTCTATAGCGAGTACGAAGCGGGCATGGGATTGCGAGGCGCGGCCTACATCCCCTTTGCCCAGGCCGTGCCGATGAAGGCCGTGATCGATCCTAACGCCTGCCTGCTGATCACGCGGGGCAAGTGCTCTCAAAAGTGCCTCCAGGCGTGCGAGGCAGACGCCATTGACTTTGACCAGGAGGACCAGTATATCGACATCAAAGTGGGCGCCGTGGTGCTAGCCACTGGATACGATCTGACAGAGCATCCTGCCCTCGCGCGGTACGGGTACGGCGTCTATGACAATGTGATCGACGCCATGCAGTTCGAGCGACTGACCAGCGCGGCAGGACCGACGGTCGGCCGTGTCGTGACCCGCGACGGACACGTACCCGAAACCACCGTCTTTTTGCACTGCATCGGTAGCCGCGACGACGATGCGCACGAGTACTGCTCCCGCATCTGCTGCATGTACGGGACCAAGCAGGCCCACCTGGCGCTGGAAAAGACGGGCGGCCAGGTCTACCAGTTCTACATCGACATGCGCACACCGGGCAAGGGCTATGAGGAGTTCTACAAGCGCATGCAGCACGAGGGCGTCCAGTATGTGCGCGGCAAGGTGGCTGAAGTGGTCTCCGACCCGGGCGGAAGCGGCAAGCTGCTGGTGCGCGGCGAGGACACGTTGCTGGGCCGCTATGTCGAGATCTCTGCCGACCTGGTGGTACTGCTGACGGCAGCCGTGCCTGCCGAGGGTGCCAGGGAGCTGGGCAAGCTCTTTGGCGTCTCGGGCGACAAGGACGGGTTCTTTGCCGAGGCACATCCCAAGCTGCGTCCGGTGGACACGACCACCGCTGGCGTCTTTTTGGCGGGTTGCTGCCAGAGCCCCAAGGACATCCCCGACACCGTCGCCCAGGCCAGCGCCGCCGCATCGAAAACGATCGGCCTGTTGGCGCGGGGTGAGATCGACATCGATCCGACCGTCGCCGAAGTGGATCGGGACAAGTGCTCGGGCTGCGGCGAGTGCATCCTCGCCTGCCCGTACACGGCCATCGAGCGAGTGGAGGGCAAGGCTCAGGTGAACGTGGCCCTGTGCAAGGGCTGCGGCACCTGTGTTGGCGCGTGCCTGGCCAAGGCCATCACCGGCCACCACTTTACCGATCAAGAATTGATCGCGCAGATCGAGGGCATCTTTGAGCGAGATCCAGAGCCCGTGTTTGCGTGAGCAGCAAGCCGGGACTGGGCGATTTCTAGTGATCCCTGTCGCTGGAGGATAGGAAAGCATGGCAACGACCAACGATTTCGAACCCCGCATCGTCGGGTTCCTGTGCAACTGGTGCAGCTATGCCGGGGCCGATGCAGCCGGTACCTCGCGCCTCAAGTACGCGTCCAACTTGCGTATTGTCCGCGTGATGTGCTCGGGACGCATCTCGCCCGAGTTGGTGGTCCGCACCTTCCGCGAGGGTGCCGACGGTGTGATGGTACTCGGTTGACACCTGGGCGACTGCCACTATGTTAGTGGCAATCACCGAACCGCCAAGCG
>JBFFCR010000217.1:0-6793 GCA_041559855.1 Anaerolineae bacterium
AACTGACCGTGCCCGAAGGACACAGAGATCTACTTCCCGCCCGTTTCACCCTTGCCAGCCAATCCGAACCGTGGCATAATGGCTCCGTACACCGGACCACGGCGAGAGGAACAGCAATGCCCGAAGCAACGCGGGCCATCATTCACCTGGACCTCGATGCCTTTTACGCCAGTGTCGAGATCCGGGAAAACCCAGAACTCGCCGGCACACCGGTGCTGATCGGCGGCCACCCTGAGGGGCGCGGCGTCGTCGCTGCGGCGTCCTACGCGGCGCGGGCCTTTGGTGTCCGCTCCGCTATGCCCATGTCCCGCGCCCTGCGCCTCTGCCCGGGTGCCATCATCCTCCCGGCCCGATTCTCCCTCTACAGCGACTATTCGCGGCGCGTCATGGAGATCCTGCGCCGCACCGGCCCACTCGTCCAGCAAACCAGCATTGACGAGGCCTACGTGGACGTCACCGACCTGGCGCCCACCTGGGAAGCGGCCGTCGAGCTGGCCCGCCAGCTCCAGCGGCAGGTCCGTGACGAGGTGGGCCTGTCCGCTTCGCTGGGCGTGGCCTCCAACAAGCTCATCGCCAAAGTTGCCTCCGATCACGACAAGCCCGGTGGCCTAACCGTCGTCCCTCCGGGCCAGGAGGCGAGCTTTCTCGCGCCGCTGCCAGTGCGCGTGCTCTGGGGAGTGGGCCCGGTCATGACCGGCAAGCTAGCCGAGCTCGGCGTGAGCACCGTCGGCGACCTGGCCCGCCTGCCCGAAGAGACCCTGAGCCAGCGCTTTGGCAAGAAGCATGGCAGATCGCTGGCCCGCCAGGCCCGGGGCTTGGATCGAAGCCAGGTTGTCACCGAACGCCAGGTCAAATCGGTAAGCCAGGAGAGGACCTTCCGACGCGACGTCGTCGATCCCCAGGTGTTGCACGAGCAGTTGCACAAGATGAGCCAGAGGGTCGCCAAGAGGCTGTCCAGGAACGAGCTGGTCGCATCCACCATCGGCATCAAACTGCGCTACTCTGACTTTAGCACACTCACCCGCCAGATGAGCCTCGCCGTCCCCACCGCCGACGAGCGCGTCATCTCCCAGGCAGCCAGCACCCTGCTGGACAGAACCTGGCGCAGGGGGCGTCCCGTCCGGCTGCTGGGCGTGTCGGCCCAGCGCCTGTCAGAGCCCGCAGGCCAGTTACCACTCCTGTAGACCAGATCTCGGCTCGGCGTGGGCCAGGCGTGCGGTTTGCGCACGCGCCCACTGCCCATCCGCCGGGTTGTGCCCGGCGTAAGCAGGGGTTGCGGGCAGACAGACCGCCAAAGCCTCAGGCGAACCTGCGGTTCACCAAGCTTCGGCGGTATTGGCAGTTCTCAGTTTGACCAACCAGCGACCCAGGGTACTATGCGGGGAGGAGAAGCCGCTCCAATGACGCTGCCTCGGCCAATTGGCGCGCCGACACCTTTGCCCCGCGCAGATCCGCCCCGGTCAGGTCAGCCTTCCCCAGCTTGGCCCCGCCCAATTCCGTGTCACGCAGATCGGCCTCGCGCAGGTTGGCACCTTCCAGCCTGGCCCCGCCCAGCTGCGCGCCCTGCAGATTGGCACCCTCAAGATTGGCGTTCAGCCGCAGATCGGCTCTGCGCAGATCGACCTGCAGCATGGTGGCGCCCTGCATGTCGGCGCCCCGCAGATCGGCCCTGCGCAGGTTCGCCTTATCCAGGTTGGCCTTGCCCAACTTGGCCAGAAACAGGTCGGCCCCACGGAGGTTTGCCCCCTCCAGGTTCGCCCCACGGAGGTCAGCCCCGCCCAGTTTGGTCCAGCGCAGATCGGCCCGCGCCAATCGCGCCCCTCGCAGATCGACCTCGCGCAGATCTGCTTCTTGCAGATCCGCGCCCTCTAGATCGGCCTTCCCCAGCCTGGCCTTTCGTAGTTTCGCGCCACGCAGGTCAGCACCGCGTAACTCTGCCTCGGTCAGGTCCTCACCGCTCAGGTTGGCCCCGACCAGGTACGCACTCTCCAGATCATCCCCGTTGTCGCCGGCCGACGTTTCATCGGGTATGACCGCATCTCGCAGCGAGGCCGCAAGCGCCAGCTGCTCGCTGGTCACCAATGCCTCCGTCAGGTTGGCGTTATCCAGACAGGCTGCCCGCAGATCGGCCCGGCGCAAGTCAGCGCCGCTCAGATCAGCGCCCTTGAGTCTGGCCCCCTGTAGATCGGCCCCATAGAGATTGGCCGCGTGCAGGTTGGCCCAGTTCAGGACGGCGCTATTCAACGTCGCTGCCTGCAAGTTGGCCCCGCTGAGGTTGGCGCCCGTGAACTCGCGGTCGCCTGCACTGTAGCGTTCGATAAACTGCTTCCCGGATGTCTTTCTGATTCCCACTGCTCCCTTTCCTTCCGCCGAAACCGGCGCATTCGTCGGCAGCCGTGCAAGACCCATGGATCATGGTAGCCAGAAAATGAGAAGCCGCCCGCTCCCCTAGCCCCGGCAGGGTACCCCCTGCCGCGAGGGACGCGAACGGCTCGTCTTTGCTGTGCTATAGCTGCCTGGCCGCCCGCTCCGGCCTGGCTGTACCAGCCGACACCCTCGCGCACGAGGGCGTCTCCTGCCCCTATTATATCGCAAAATGGCCATATGGGCAAATGGATTCGCTGCTCGGCGTACCGCCCCGTTAAAGTCCGATGTCTGCATCTGAAGGGCATGGACCCCCGCTTGCGCGGGGGGTGACTAGGCATAGCCGGCACCTTGCCATGCCGGCGGATGCTGAGGATGCAGGACTTTTGCGGTCAATGAGAGCTTGCCTTTTCGTGCCAAGTGGGGTAGAATCAGCCGAACCACGGGCCCTGGAGGTCCGGCACCACGGATCGGGAAGGGAATGATGGACGAACGGATTCATCAAGCGATCACCGAACGGCTGCAGGACGGCCAGCTGCCCTGCAACCGGGCCTTTGCCATTGCCCGGCTCTTGGCCGTAGAGCCGCTGGACGTGGGCATGACGGCCAACGATGCGGACATCCGCATCTCGCGCTGCCAGCTGGGCCTGTTTGGCTACGGCCCCAAGGCCGAGGGCAAGCACAAGATCGTGCATCCCATGGAGGAGGTGCCTGAGCACCTGGCTGCACGCCTTCGCGCAGCCGCCGAAGGCGCCGGGATAACCTGCGAGGCCGTTTGGCAGGTAGCTGATGGCCTTGGTTTCAAGCGCATCGAGGGCGGCAGCGCCGTGGAAACGATGGGGCTCAAGATCTCGCGCTGCCAGTTGGGCTGTTTCCCCCGCCCCTGGAAGGGATAGCGGCCGTTGCCCCATCGCGATGACTTTGGCCGTGCCATAAACTACCTGCGCGTATCGGTCACCGATCGCTGCAACCTGCGCTGTGTCTACTGCATGCCTGCGGAAGGTATAGAGAAGCGGCCCCACCGCGACATCCTCAGCTACGAGGACCTGTCCCTAGTCGTCGGCGCCGCCGCAGAGTTGGGCATCTCCAAGGTGCGGATCACCGGCGGCGAACCACTGGTCCGGATGGACCTGCCCGACCTGGTACGCATGATCGCGTCCACCCGCGGCATCGACGACCTGTCCATGACCACCAACGGCACCCTTCTGGCCCGCCACGCGACAGCCCTTGCCGAGGCTGGCTTGCACCGCGTCAACATCAGCGTCGACACCCTGCGGCCCGACCGTTTCCGGCAGATCACGCGCCGTGGCAACCTGGAAGACGTCTGGGCCGGACTGGAGGCTGCCCAGGCCGCCGGACTGACACCAATCAAGCTCAACATGGTGGTCGTCCGCGGCCTGAACGACGACGAGATCGGGGACTTTGCCCGGCGAACCCTGACCCACGGCTGGCACGTGCGCTATATCGAGCTGATGCCCATTGGCGCCAACGTGGACTGGGCCGGCGATGGCGCGGTGCCGATCCCCGAGGTCCGAGCCCGCATCGAGGCCGAGGCCGGCCCGCTAGAGCCGGTGCACGGGCCCAGGGGGAACGGCCCGGCGCGCTACTATCGCCTGCCAGGCGCAACCGGCACGCTGGGCTTTATCGGTGCCATCAGCGAGCATTTCTGCACCTCATGCAATCGCTTGCGGCTCACCGCGGATGGGCGGCTGCGCCCCTGCTTGATGAGCAGCGAGGAGATCGACCTGAGCGCCCCCTTGCGCAAAGACGCCTCGATGGAGGAGGTCAAGGCGCTGCTGAGCCAGGCCATCCACCGCAAGCCGCCGGGCCACCGCCTCAGCGAAGCGGTCACCCCGCAGGACCGCACGATGGCGCAGATCGGAGGCTAGCGTGCACACAGACCCGCCCGATCAGGAACGTCAGAAGGCGCTATCCCATCTGGACGACCAGGGACGCGCGCGGATGGTGGACGTGGGAGCAAAGCCTGATACCGAGCGCATCGCCGTAGCCCGCGGTCGCGTCACCATGCTGCCCGCCACCCTGGCCCTGATCCGCAGCGGGACGGCGAAAAAGGGCGACGTCCTCACCGTGGCCCAGATCGCCGGCATCCAAGCCGCCAAACGCACCCACGAACTGATCCCCATGTGCCACCCCCTGCTGCTGACCCACCTGTCGGTCGAGCTGGAGCCCGGCGAGGCTGAGGACCGGGCCTGGATCGAGATCGAGGCCACCGTGCGCACGCAGGGCAAGACCGGCGTGGAGATGGAAGCCCTCACCGCCGTCACCGTGTCGGCGCTTACCGTCTATGACATGTGCAAAGCCGTCGACCGTGCCATGCGTATCGGCGACATCCGCCTGGTGCGTAAATCGGGCGGCGCGTCCGGCGACTGGATTTCGGAGGACGAATGACCGAGCTAACTGATCACACTCAGATCACCGTCGGCGCGACAGGCAAGGTGATCGCCGTGTGCACCAGCAAGAAGAAAGGCACTCGCAAGCAAAACATCAACCAGGCCGAGCTGCGCCCCGACTGGGGCATCGTCGGCGACGCCCACGCCGCCGACTGGCACCGCCAGGTGAGCCTGCTGGCCTGGGAGAGCATCGAAAAGATGCGGGCCGTAGGACTGAACGTCAACGTCGGCAGTTTCGCCGAGAATATCACCACCGAGGGCATGAGCCTCGTCGACTTGCCGGTCGGCACGCGCCTGCGCCTCGGCGAGGCCCTCGTCGAAGTGACCCAGATCGGCAAGGTCTGCCACGATCGCTGCGCCGTCTACTACCAGGCCGGCGACTGCGTCATGCCCCGCGAGGGGATCTTTGTCCGCGTGCACGAGGGTGGGCAGGTGCAGGTGGGCGACACCCTAGAGGTGCTGGCCCTGCCATAGGCGCCCTCCGTATGAGCGCCTGCGCGCTGCCCGTGTGATCTCGGCAGGCCGAAGGTCCGCCTTCTAATAGAGCAACCAAATAGAAGTTGGGGCAATTGGAATGGAGGCTTCAGCCGGAAAGACCGCCTAAAGGCTCGACTCCATCATCCAAACTCTATCTGAGTTGTGTATAGGGCGAGTGATATTGGGGCGGGGACACGCGTCACACCGGGGCAAGACTGAACCTGTTCGTGACCCTGGGGGAGTTCGAACAACAGGACCGTTCGGCACCCTGCGAATCACATGTCGCCAAACTGCAAGGTCCGGCAGTGGGGTTCTACTCCCAACGATCGTCACACACTCAATACTTCACCATATCGTTTGCACGTTGGATAGCTGAAGCTTCCGGTCTCTGCTGACCAGAGGCACTCCAAGATGCAAAGCCGTCGCTGCGATGATCCGGTCAGGCATATCTGGGACATCAGCCCGGGGAACCTGCGCCAGCGCATCTACGACGTCAAGCGTAAGAGAATGAGGAACCAGGCTCGTGTTTCCAGCTTGGATAGCACCATCCAAGGCTGACTTGAGATCGGCTGGGATACGTCCCTTCTCCTGCAGGTAGACGATCTCGACCAGGCAGATTGTCGGAACATAGATTACACTCTCGCCGCGATCGCACGCCTCAAAAGCGCTTCTGGCATCGGCCCCGAGCCGTGGGCTATCCTCCAAATACCAGATCAAGGCGTGGGTGTCGGTTACCACATCGGGCATCAGATATCCTCCCGAGGGAATTCGACCCACATCTCCTCACGCGCCTGGTCTATCTCTTCTCCAGTGATGTCCAGACCCCGCCATAGGCCGCGCAAAGACACATAAGGAGTCGACCGGGCAGCTCTGAGCTCGCGCTCGATATCAGGGACCATACGCTCTATCAAGCGAGCTTTGTCCAGCGGCGAAAGCTGCCGCACAAGAGCCAGAGCCTCATCCAGAGTCACGGCCTCACCCATCCTCTACCTCCTGACAGAACGCTATCCTACGCGAGCCACTTCTGAAGCGCCATCCGGCCATGAGGCCGGACAGACTCATGAACCAATTATACCACCAGAGCGAGTGAAGAGCAAGATAGCAGCAAACGACCTGCCAGTCACACCTCAAACTGGCAGGCCGTCGTTGGATACCTCCGGTGGCGCCCGCACGCCCGACCCTCACTTGGCGCGATTCCAAGGCCAAAGAGCCCGCTGTTTCGACGGAGAAGGGGGATAAGCCAAACGCGCTAGCCTGGGGTTGGCTCGGATGCCGCAGGCAGCAAAGAGACAAAGGTGCTGCCCTCTCCTTCCACACTCTCCGCCCAGATGCGCCCGCCGTGAGCCTCCACCAGGCTGCGGGCAATGGCCAGACCCAATCCACTGCCCCCCGTGTCGCGACTGCGGGCGTGGTCGGTGCGGTAGAACCGTTCAAAGACGTGGGCTAGTTCGTCCCCGGGAATGCCCTCGCCGTTATCCTGCACGGCGATCCGCACATTCCCGCCGTCAACCTGCCGCGCTGCGACGGAGATCTGCCCCCCTT